>CAZKWG010000742.1:0-4071 GCA_964556105.1 uncultured Enterobacterales bacterium
GCCGCGGGTCCGTCCATCCCGGACCTGATGGCGGCCCTGGCCCAGGGCGACGCGCTGGAGAAGCGCGCGGCGCTGGAGGACCTCACGCTGATCCGCTGGCCGGGCGCGGAGCTGTCCTCGGGGACGCTGGCGAAGGGGGACGAGGTCCAGATCCTCGCCCGCGGAGCGGGAGGGATGGTGCGGGTGCGCAAGGGCACGGACTTCGGCTGGGTCGCCGAGGCGAAGCTGGGCCCGGTCGCCACGCCGACCCCGTGATCGGCCGCCGCTAACGGGCGATCTCGGGGATGTGGTAGACGGCAACGCCACGAAGGTCGTCGGTCTCATCGGCGGGTCTCCAGACCACGATGACCTCCAGACCGGGCAGCCTGTCCGCCTGCAGCACGGCGATCTCGCAGGCGCTCGCCGGGCGGCCGAGGGACGCGGAGGCGACGACGCGCGCCCCGCTGCGGAGCTCGACGATGGGCTCGTCCGGGGTTCCGGCCAGCTGGGCCACGACGGGCAGCTCGCCCAGGGTGGCGGTGGCGGTGGCGTTCGCTCGGCAGCTCGCGCCGATCTGCCTCCAGGTGGAGAGGTCCGCGGGCAGCTCGAGGGGCGCGAGATCGGCCAGAGGTCGGACGCCGGGCCGACCCGGTCGCTCGCTCGCCCCAGCGAGCAGATCACCTTCGCGCCACCAGACCTCGAGGCCTGGGCCCGCGAAGTCCGCGGCAGGTACGAGCGGCGGCGCGGCGAGGACGACGGAGAGCGCGAACAGCAGCATGAGCCTCGTCCAGTTGGGCTCGGCGCGCGCGGGCTGGGGCGAGGAGGCCCAGAGGTGCCGAGCGGGAGAGCGCAGGCTATAACCCTGTGGTCGCGTCCTGCCTTCCGCTCTCGCCCGCCCGCGGCACCCCCCCGCGACCGAGCCCCTCCATGCCCTCCCTCTTCGCCCGGGACATCCAGGTCGTCGTGCTGTCGTCGGGCTCCGCCGGCAACTGCACCTACATCGGAGACGGGCACGCGGGCGTGCTGATCGACTGCGGGCTGAGCACGCGGCAGATCAAGGCGCGCCTGGAGTCGGTCGGGCTGGCGGACGCGCCCATCGACGCGGTGCTGATCACCCACGAGCACTCGGACCACGTCGGCGCCGCGCGCGTGCTGTCCGAGACCTTGAAGAAGAAGCTCGGCCGGCCCGTACCTTTTCATATGACGCCCGGCACCTGGGGCGCGCTGAAGCCCGGCAACACCCCGGACGCCTACGAGGCGGTCGTGCCCGGCATGGCCTTCCGGGTGCGCCACCTGGAGATCGAGGCCTTCCCGACCCCGCACGACGCCGCCGATCCGGTGGCATATCGGGTGAGGGTTGGAGGAGCCTCCGTGGGCGTGATCACGGATCTCGGGCGGCCGACCTCGCTGATGGAGGCGATGCTGCGCAGCCTCTCCGTGGCGGTGCTGGAGTTCAACCACGACCTGGACATGTTGCTGCAGGGCTCCTACCCCTGGCCGACCAAGCAGCGCATCCGCTCCAGCCACGGGCACCTCTCCAACGAGCAGGCCGGCGACCTCCTGACGCGCGGCATGGGCCCGGATCTGCGTCACGTCATCCTGGCCCACCTCTCGCAGGAGAACAACCGCCCGGAGAAGGCCCTGATCTCGGCGGCGCGCGCGCTGGTGGAGACGGGCGCCGACGGGCGCGTGGCCCTGCAGGTGGCGCGGCAGGATCTGGCCCTCCCGCCGGTGCGCCTGCGCGCCGACGCCTGGTAGACCCTCGGCCCCAACGATGGAGGAGCCCGCATGATCGCCCGCTACACGCGACCGGAGATGGCCGCGATCTGGACCGAGCAGCGCAAGTGCAGCCTGATGTTCGAGGTCGAGGTCCTGGCCTGCGAGGCGATGGAGGAGATCGGGGAGGTGCCCGCGGGCACGGCCGGGCAGGTCCGCGCCGCCGCCGCGCCCCTGCTGCCCGAGTCCTTCCCGCTCGAGCGCATCGACGCCCTGGAGCGCACGTTGAAGCACGACGTCATCGCCTTCCTCACGGCGCTGACGGAGGTGGTGGGCGAGCCCGGCCGACACCTGCACAAGGGCATGACCAGCTCAGACGTGCTGGACACCGTGCTGGCCCTGCAGCTCAAGCAGGCCGGCGAGCTGCTGCTCCGCGAGCTGGACGGCGTCCTGGACGCGCTGGAGCGCCGCGCCCGCGAGCACGCCCACACCGTCTGCATCGGCCGCTCCCACGGGATGCACGCCGAGCCCACCACCTTCGGGCTCAAGCTGGCCCTGCTCTGGGACGCGCTGCTGCGCGGCCGGGAGCGCCTCGCGCGCGCCACCGTCGAGGTCGCCGTCGGCAAGATCTCGGGCGCGGTCGGCACCTTCGCCCATCTTCCGCCCTCCGTGGAGGCCAGCGTCTGCGCGCGCCTCGGCCTGCGCGCCGCGCCGATCTCCAGCCAGATCGTCGCCCGCGACGTCCACGCCCACTTCTTCCACGCCCTGGCCCTGCTGGCCACCACCGTCGAGCAGATCGCCGTGGAGATCCGCCACCTTCAGCGCAACGAGGTCGGCGAGGCCAGCGAGCCGTTCACCGAGGGCCAGAAGGGCAGCTCGGCGATGCCCCACAAAAAGAACCCGATCCTGAGCGAGAACCTGACCGGGATCGCCCGCCTGGTGCGCGGCTACGCCGAGGCGGCCATGGACGACGTCGCGCTCTGGCACGAGCGCGACATCTCCCACTCCTCCGTCGAGCGCGTGATCGGCCCGGACGCGACCATCGCCGTCCACTTCATGCTGGTGCGCCTGCGCGGTCTGGTCGCCGATCTGCGGGTCTACCCGGCGCGGATGATGCGCAACCTCGAGCTGACCCGCGGCCTCTTCTACGCCCAGCGGGTCATGCTCGCGCTGGTGGAGGCCGGGCTGACCCGGGAGGAGGCCTACGCGCTCGTGCAGCAGAGCGCGATGGCAGCCAACGCCGCCGAGCGCCCCCTGCTCGCGCTGCTCCAAGAGGACGCGCGCGTGGGGACGCACCTGAGCGACGCCGCGCTCCGCGATCTGGCCGACCCGAGCTGGTATGTGCGGCGCGCCGAGCTCATCCTCGAGCGCGTCTTCGCTCAGCGCGCGGCGCTTCCCGCCAGCAGCCCGGCGTAGCGCACCACCTCGGTGCCTAGCGCGTCCAGCTCGGTGCCGAGGCCCGCGCGGAGCACATTGCCGCTCGCGTCGAAGGCCTCCTGCGCCTTCGGGATCGAGACCTGATTGGGCAGCACCCAGGCCTCCATCCAGCGGAAGATGTGGCGCAGGTGGTTGAGCGTGTTCATCGCGCCGGCCTCGCCGTTGGCGGTGGCGAGCAGGCCGACCATCTTGCCGCGCAGCTCGTCGGGGCCGATCAGGTCGAGGGCGTTCTTCAGCGGGCCGCTCAGGCTGCCGTGGTACTCGGGGCTGCCTACCAGCAGGGCGTCGGCCTCGGCCACCAGCCGACGGAAGCGGACGGCGTCGCCGCCATAGCTGTCCTCGTCCTGGCGTCCGTCGCAGAAGGGGAGGTCGAGCTCGCGCAGCAGGAGCGGCTCGCCCTGGGCGCCAGCGGCCTGGGCCGCGGCGAGCGCAACGGAGAGCGCGCGCTCAGTAGAAGAGAGGGGGCGGAGGCTTCCGCAGATGGAGAGTACCTTCATGGGTTTGGGCTCTATCGCCTCCGGGGCCGGCGCACCACGCGCCGCTGTGGTATCCGCTTGCACGGGAGGTCCCATGTCCAGGCGACGAATCGGCATCCTGACGGGCGGCGGTGACGCCCCCGGCCTCAACGCGGTCATCCGCGCGGTGGTGAAGTACGGCAACGGTGAGCTGGACCATGAGATCGTGGGCGTGGAGGACTCGTTCAACGGCCTGCTCTCCGACCCGCGACGCCTGCAGCTCCTCGACGCGCGCACGGCGACGGGCCTGCTGCACCGGGGCGGCACCATCCTCGGCACCACCAACCGCGGCGACCCCTTCGCCTTCCCGATGGGGCGGGGAAAGGACGCGCCTCGGATGGACCGCTCGGCCGAGCTGGTCGCGGCGGTCCGCGAGGAGGGCCTGGAGGGGCTCATCGTGGTGGGTGGAGACGGGACCCAGAAC
>CAZKWG010000743.1:0-4064 GCA_964556105.1 uncultured Enterobacterales bacterium
ACGGCGGCGCCGACGAAGCCCGAGGCGCCCGCGCCTGCCCGTGGCGAGCCCCCTCGACCGCAGCGCGCCGCCGATCCCGAGCGCGACGCCCTGGTTGGCGACCTGGTGCCTGCCTCCGAGGGCCCCCAGAGCGCCGGAGCGGGTGACCGATGAACCCCGCCCTCGCCCAGCAGCCGGGCGTGCTGCGCTGCAACCTGAGCCTGCCCAGCACCCGCATCCGGCTCGGCCCCATCGCCATCGACGGCGTAGAGGCGCTTCTGGGCGTGTCGCTCGCCGATATCCTCGATCCCCTCATGCCCGCGCCGCGCTTCACCCGGACCAACGAGACCGGTGGCGAGGTCGACGTCTACCCGCTGGCCATCCCGGACGGGGAGGGTGCGAGCGTGCCGATCAAGCGCGTGGGCGAGGTCGGGATCCGAAACTATCGAGGATATCTCGTACTTATCCTGCCCGCCGGCCTCGCCGAGGTCATGCGCGAGCAGCTCGCTGACGAGATCCGTAACAGGCGGGCAGCCGGGCCGCGCCCCGCCCGGGGCACAGACGGCAGCCTGGTCGTCGAATTCGCCATCGCGCTGCGACCCGGGATGAAGAAGGTGGTGCCGCTCGGGAGCCTCGGAGAGCTGGGGGTCGAGGCCGCTTGAGGATTGAACGTCGGGGAGCGCGGGGTTAGCCCTTCGCTTCCTGAGGTTCACCATGCTGACGCGCCTCCTGATGATCCCGCTCTTCGCCGCGCTCGCCGTCGCGTCCTCGCCCGCCCACGCCGGCCGCGCCAGCCGCGCCAGCGCCTGCAAGGCGCCGCCCTTCTCCGTGCCGAGGGAGACCCAGCGCGCCGTGGACGCCGCCATCGACGCGCGCGTCACCGGCACGGGCGCGGGCGCCGTGTCGTCGAGCGTCGAGACACGCACCGACTACGACACCACCACGCTCACGCAGGACGCCGCCGCCAGGGCGTGGACCGAGTATTCTCTCTGCGCCAAGCTGGCGAAGAAGCTGATCTCTCAGGAGCTTCACGACGAGCTGCTGCGCGCGCTGGTCGCCCCGCAGACCCTCGCGGCCGTCCAGCCCGCGCCGACCGCCGCTGTCGAGCTGACGCCGAGCCCTACCCCAGCGCCGCTCAGCGACGCTGACGCCATCGTCGGCACCTGGCAGGTCACCTCACGCTTCGACTGGATGAGCTGCCCCGACGGAAGCGAGGGAGGCACGAGCGCGTACCTCTGGCTGGTCTCCGTGACTCCAGACGGTGAGGTCGTCGTCACCATTCAGGGCAAGACCGCCTTCGACCAGATGCGCGGCACGTTCTCGGAGGGCCGCCTGCGCGCTGGGGGTGTACGACAGAAGGACGGCGAGGCCGTGCCCGTCGTGCTCGGGACCACGGCAGAGGGTCGGCCCCTGGTCGCGCTACACCGCTCGGACGTGGACGTTCGTCTGGAGGGAGACGAGTTGATCGGTTTCCGCGACGTGGTCTGGGGTGTGACCGAGGTGTCGGAGGACGGCGCGAGTGAGCTTTATCTGCCCTGCATCGTTCGGTATGAGGTCCAGGCCCGCCGCTGATGGTCCGCGCGCCGTGGCCCTGTACCCGGGGCGCCAGCAGGGTCGAAAATTCGCCCTGGGCGTCTCGCCGCGCGAGACTCCGCCTCGCAAGCGCGCTCTCGGAGCAGGTTCGGCCGTGACCTGGGCCTGATCTTCTCTGGGGGCCTCCCCAAGGCAGGGGTGATTACGTCAACAGATCGGTCACCCCTGGACCAGGGGCTCACCGCATCTCAGGCCCGCAACGCCGGGTCCTGGGAGAGGTGTGTCCGCGACCCGAACCACCGCGCACCACGCGCGAGGAGACCAACCATGAACGACGACCACACCCCCGACCGCCTCGAACAGGGCACCGCGCTCAGCCTGCTCTGGGACACCGCGGACGACCTGCGCCAGACCGTGCGCGAGCTGAGCGACGCCATCGAGGACCACGCCATGACCACCTACGCCTTCCTGCGCGCGGCGGCCGGCGGCGCGATCCCGGATCCCTCGGGCCTGCTGCGTAGCCGCGGGCGCGTCGAGGCCCTGCTCGCGCTGCTCACCGGACATGCCGAACAGGAGGGGGCCACGCTGGCGGAGCTGCGAATCGGTGTGCTGGCCAACGAGGAGAACCCGCCGGAGCTGGAGGCGCGGGCCTGGGCGGCGTTCCGGGCGCGGGTCGGGCGGGCTGAGAGGGCGAGCGAGGAGGGGCAGAGGCTGCCGGAGGATCCGCGGGCGGAGACACTGGCAGAGGTGTAGTCACCGCCGGGCCTCACCCGCCCGCTTCAGCCGCTCGCATAGCCGCAGCACGGGCTCGACCTGACGGCACGCATCGCGCCGCCCGAAGAACCACACGGGAATCGGGCCCTGGCTCACCAGGTTCGACCCAGCGACTACCGAAGACCACGTAAAGCAGCCGAAGGGGAAGCACCCGCCAGGCTTCCTGGAACTATACCCGCCCGTTTGTCCTGATCTTACAGCGGTGGGCATTGCCCGGTCCATTCCTTCGTAGTACTGACACCTGGATGGTTCAGTACCTGCTGCACCCGTACTTCCTCATGGGCTGCGTCCCATTGCTAAGCGCAGTGCTGGGCTGCGCGGTCAAGTACGTCACCAGGAACGACAACCACACCGCGTTCAAAAAGGAAGACCTCGCGGTGGGGCTTGACCTCATCATCACGGCATGCGTGACGTACTCGGTTCTGCTCGCCGAACGCGGAATGCGGCTCGTGAGAGCCCAGGAAGCTCTGGCCACTGTTGCTGCGGCGGCTACCGCACCTGACTCGTTGCACGTTGCCGAGTTAGAGGCGCAGGCGGCGGAGTTGTCGCGCCGCATGATGTACTCAGGCTGGACGGCTTTCGGCCTGGTGGCGATGTTATGGGGGGTGTCCACTATCGTTCGCAAGGCAGGCTGGAACGGGCAGGACGACCTCCGAGTCGGACCAGGCATCGTGTTGCCGTTCTTCGCGGGGCTTGCCGCCCTCGGGTTCGTCATGTCGCAGGCGGGCCAATGAGCGAGCCCAACAAGCCGGCTGATGGGGCGAACTCTGCCGCCGCCGTCGCAGCGCCTGCGCTGGGGCTCGTGGGTGGTCTCGGTGTTCTCATCGGAGCCGCTGCCGCCAGCGGGAGCGTTGTCGGGGTCGCCGTGACCCTTGCACTTGCGGCGACCGCTTCGGGCCTGGTCGCTCTGGTGGGGCGTGCCCTGCAGGCATCGCAGGCCCGACGTCCAATGGTGTTCGTCTCCTACGCCCGTGAAAACGGCGCCGAGGCACGGGTGTTGTTGGACGCTATTCGTCGTACCGGAGCGCGAACCTGGCTCGACTTCGAGAACGTTCGCCCCGGAGAGAGTTTAAACGATGCGATTCTAGCGGCCGTCCAGGCCGCAGATGTCGTGCTCGTGATGGCAGGCGATGAACCTCAAGGGAGATGGGCGGCCTTGGAGGTTGATGCGGCAAAGCGTCTAGGGAAGCCCCTGCTGTTCGCCCAGGTCAAGCACCACGGCGATGCTGGCGGCTCAGCCAGCGTGAAGCTGGGCAATGCGGAGGGGATTGAAGCCGTCGCTTCCGAGGTGGTCGGCGAAGCCGTCCGGGCAAAGGCGGCTGGCCGATAACGCAGGGTGAGCTCCCGTCCTCATCTTGTGCTCGTCCCCCATACTCACCCCCGAGATGTCCAGCCTTATCTCCCCGCGCGCTCCGCACGCGCGACCGCGTCCGTCTCCGCGATCGCCGGGCCTCTACAGGTATGCCCCTCACCCAGTCCGAGAACATGGCCCGCATCCGGGGCCAGGACACCGGCCCCGAGCGCGTCCTGCACGACGCCCTCGTTGAAGCCGGCATCCCCGTCGAGCGCCACCAGAAGACCGCACGCGGCCGCCCCGATCTCGTCATCGCCGACCGCCAGATCGCCATCCTTATCGACGACTGCTTCTGGCATGGCTACGACACCTGCCCGTACGGGTGCGTCTACTGCTATGCGGTTCAGACCCAGAGCCTCGCCGCAGATCGCTACCAGAAGCACGACCCTGACGGAGAATTCCTCTACCCCGTGGCCGGCGTGCC
>CAZKWG010000744.1:0-4056 GCA_964556105.1 uncultured Enterobacterales bacterium
GCCCTCGCCCGGCCGCTGCACGAAGCGGGCGATGACCACCCCGCCCTGCACCTGGGAGAGCAGGTACTTCTGCGGGTAGAAGCCCAGCAGACGCTCCAGCCGATAGCGCTCGCCTCCGATCTCCACCCGCGCTTTGCCGCCATGACGGAAGCGGCGCAGGTCCAGCACGATGGCCCCGAGGTCGCGGCTGTGGCCCATGGTGGCGCCGTTGCGCTTTCCTGGAGGGCGCCGCGCCATCTTCCCGCGATAGGACACCCGGACCGGATCGCCCGCGGAGTTCGTGTAGGCGAAGCGCACGTCGATCCGATCTCCGCTCGAGCGATCCTCCACCGCGAGCGGCCGGGGCAGCCGCGTGATCGGCGCCTCCGGCACCCAGGACAACAGGTCCGGGAGATCGGAGACGATGGTCTGAACCCGCTCCGCAGACGCGTCCTTCGCCACCCAGACGCTGGGCCTCCCCGGCAGGTCGATGCGCGCGTACTCGTGCATGTCCCAGTCCGGGTGGTTCGAGACCAGGACGATATCCACCCCGTATTGTAGCCCGAAGATCTGCAGCGACAGCGCAGGGTAGGGCAGCGTCGCCTCGCCCGCGTACGCCGCCCCGGAGGGGACGGGGGCGTCGTAGGCCGCGCGCTCCGCGTCGGTGAGCAGAGGCCCCATGGGCAGCATGTCGGCGAGCTTCGGGCCGGCCTCGACGGGACGGGCCAGGAGCGACCCGAGGCAGGACAACGAGGCGAAGAGGAGGGCGCGCGCGAGGGTTCTCATGCTGACCATCCTAGCGCGCCGCGCTACAACAGGGAGATGTCCCTCCCGCTGGCGCTGCTCTGCCTGCTCCTCGCGCGCGCCGACGATCCGCCGGAAGGTCGCTGGGTCTGGGGCGATCTGCACGCCCACTCCGGCTGGTCCTACGACGGCTGTGAAGACGAGGGCGCGCTCTGCGCCCCCCGCGGCGCGCTGCCCGGCGAGGACTTCTTCGAGGAGGCCGCCGCCAGCACCCTGGACTTTGCGGCGCTCACCGACCACGCGGAGGCGGGCTCCTGGGGCCCGGAGGGCGCCGACGGCCCGCTCTGGGACGTCTGGGACGAGCAGGCCGCCGTCGTGCAGCGCGCGGAGGGCGGCCCGGTCCTGCCCCTGCTGGGCTACGAGTGGACCGCGTTCCGTGAGGACGAGCACCGAGGCCACGCCCGCGGCACGCACCGCACGGTGATCCTGGCCGAGGACGACGCCTGCGTGCCGCGGCGCATCTCCGGCTTTCTCTTCGACGGCGGCGCCCAGACCGCCCCCGACGGGCTCTCAGTCTACCTGCAGAGCGAGGCCGAGCCGGTGGACACCGTCTCCGACCTCTGGGAGGCCCTGGACGCCGCGGAGGCGGCCTGCGGTCCGACGCGCTGGCTGACCTTCGCCCACCACTCCGCCTACACGAACCCACAGCAGACCGACTGGGGCCTGGACGAGAACCGGCCCACGCGCGAGACCTTGATCGAGATCGCCAGCGAGCACGGCAGCTCGGAGTGCGTGGACCCGGACGCCGAGGGCTGCGACTGGCGCCGCAACGACGCGCAGGGCTACGCGCCGGAGGGCTCGGTGCAGGCCGCCCTGGACGCCGGCTTCGCCCTGGGCTTCGTCGGCGGCACCGACTCCCATGACGCCCGCCCCGGCAGCCTCGCGGACGGGCCCGGGGCGGTCGGGCACCTGGTGAACAGCCTGCCGCGGCAGCAGCTCGCCCCTGGCGCGCTCACCGGCGTCCTGCTGCTGGACGGCGAGGCGCTCGACGCGAACACGCTCCTGGACGCGCTCGCCCTGCGCCGCACCCTGGCCAGCAGCGGCCCCCGGCCGGACCTGCGGGCCTGGGCCCAGAGCGAGGACGGCTCCGTCTGGCTCCCCGGCGAGCTGCTCCCCCGCGACGCGATGCCGGTGACGATCTACCTGGAGTTGGGCGATCCCGGCGAGGGCTACACCCTCTCCCAGGTCGAGCGCCTGGGACCGGGCGGCCAGGTCGAGGAGACGAGCGCCGCGTCCGAGGCCACGATGACCTGGAGCGGCCGCCCAGGAGACTGGACCTACCTGCGCCTGCGCTACGACGCGCCGGCCTCCGCGGACGGCGAGGAGCGCGTCTGGCTCTCCCCCTGGTTCGTCGAGCGCCGCTGCGGCTGCGCGCTCGTGCCCGCGGCGTCCCTGGGCCCGCTCGCGTCGATCCTGCTCGCCGCGGCCCTGCTCGCCCGCCGACGCCAACCCAGAGACAGGAGCTTCTAACGGGCGCTTGTAAAGATCCTGTGAACGTCCTATGGTGTCCGCAGAGCCCCGGAGTTCACGTGTCCCTTCGCGAGCCGCACTCTCCCCGCCCTGCCCTGCGCGCCCTCCTGCCCGCTGTCCTCCTCGGCCTGGTCAGCCTGGACGCGCGCGCGACCTCTACCATCGTCTTCCAGGACACCGTCGTCGGCGGCGTCGCCGTGGACGCCAACGGGGTGTCCACCCCCTACGACGGCACCGGCGACTGGACCACGGCGGACGAGGACTTCGACATCGTGCTGCCCACCTCGGCCGAGGTGATCGCCGTCTACGCGATCGTCATGGGCCAGTGGGACGGCTTCCTGGACGACCCCTCCGACGACGTCGCCATCAACGGGACATCGCTGGCCAGCGCCACCCTGCTGCTCTCGGACACGCGCACCTACGTCTACGAGCTCGACCCGGCCACCTACAGCCTGCGATCGGGCGGGGCCCACCTGTATGAGGAGACGGGCGCGGCCGAGGCCGAGCGCCGCGGGCGCGAGGGCGTCAGCGGCACCACGCTCATCGTCGTCTACGAGGACACCTCGCTCGGAACGCCCCGACACGTGACCGTCGCGGTGGACGACATCGAGGGCTCGGGCGAGCTGTCCATCGAGGGGCTCCCCACGGCGTCCGAGTCGACCAGCGCCATCCTCTCCATCGGCATCATCGGCGAGTGCAGCAACGAGCAGCCCACCGACCTCTTCCTCTACGACATCGACGCGGGGGAGTACGCGCTGGACCCCTTCGCCGAGGGCGTCGGCGGCCGCGACGACGGCAAGGCCTTCTCCACGACCTGCAGCCGCCAGGACTACAACAGCCTGATCACCCAGGGCTCCTTTGGCTACGACGACGACGACCTCGCGATCGGCGCCGACGAGGACGACCCCTACACCGATCCCTACAGCGACACCACCGATTCCCGGAACTCCGACGAGGTCTGGGAGGTCGACTATGAGGATCAGGGCCAGCTCGACGTCGAGATGGCGCCCTCGGTCTCGGACTCCGACGCCTTCCTGCTCGCCGCCGTCGTCGTCGTGGACATGGCGGACGGCGACGACGACACGGTGCCCAACGCCGACGACAACTGCCTGGACGACGCGAACACCGACCAGGACGACGTGGATCTGGACGGCCTGGGCGATGTCTGCGACGACTCGGACGAGGACGGCCTCACCGACGCCGACGAGCTGGACCTGGGCACCGACCCCGAGTCCGCGGACTCGGACGAGGACGGCCTCCGCGACCCCGACGAGCTGACCGAGGACGGCGAGCCCGTCGACACCGACGGGGACGGGACCATCGACGCGCTCGACGAGGACGACGACGACGACGGCATCTCCACCTATGACGAGGTCACGGTGGACGCCGACGGCGACGACGAGGCGGACCTGGACGCCGATGACGACGGCGAGCCCAACTACACGGACGCCGACTCGGACGACGACGGCATCGAGGACGCCGACGAAGGCGACGCCGACTCCGACGGCGACGGCGCGCCGGACTACGTGGACGCCGACTCGGACGACGACGGCATCGAGGACGCCGACGAGGGCGACGCAGACTCCGACGGCGACGGCACCGCCGACTACCTCGACGAGGACGCCGACGATGACGGCATCTCGGACGCCGACGAGGGCACCGGCGACGCCGACGGTGACGGCACCGCCGACTACCTCGACGAGGACGCCGACGATGACGGCATCGACGACGCCGACGAGGGCGACGCCGACTCCGACGGCGACGGCACCGCCGACTACCTCGACGAGGACGCCGACGATGACG
>CAZKWG010000745.1:0-4045 GCA_964556105.1 uncultured Enterobacterales bacterium
TCTCGCCGAGCAGCTGCTCGGCGCGACGCTGGAGGCGGAGGCCCCGGCGCTGCTGGCCATGGCCACGCGCATGCTCGGCGATCCCGGGGACGCGGCGGACGCGCTCCAGGAGGCGTGGTTGCGGGCCTGGACCCGACGCGACGCGCTCCGCGACCCGGCCGCCCTGCGCGGCTGGCTGCGGCAGATCGTGGCGCGCGAGTGCCTGCGCGCCCTGCGCTGGCGCGTCGTGCGCCGCTGGATCCCGGTGGGCGAGGCCCTCCCTGAGCAGGCCATCGACAGCGCGTCGCCCGATCGCGCCCTGGACGCGGCGCGGGCGCGGGCCGCGGTCGAGCGCCTGCCCCCGCGGCAACGACAGCTCTGGGGCCTGCGCTTCGACGAGGGCTGGACCATCCCCGAGATCGCCGAGGCGACGGGCATCGGCGCCGAGACCGTGAAAACGCACCTGACCCGCGCGCTGGTGACGGTCCGCGGCCGTCTGGAGGAGCCCCATGTGTGAGCAGACCCTCGCCCGCCTGGCGACCGGCCAGGCGCTCGACGCCGCAGGCCAGGCCCACGCCGCCGCCTGCCCGAGCTGTCAGCGCCTGCTGGCGGCGACCTCGACCCGCCCCGTGGTCCAGCCGATCGCGCTGCCTTCGCCCTCTCCCGCCGGGCTTCGCGCGCGCGCGCGGCGCCGCACCGCGACCCGCGTCGCGGCGCTGGCGATGGCGGCGACGGCGCTGATCGCGCTGCTGCAGCGGCCGGGTTCGGACCCCACGCGGACGGTCGCCTCGATCGATCACGCCGCGGGGCCCGACCTGATCGGCCTCCTCAACGAGGTCGACCAGGTCGGGCTCACGGAGCTCGGCGATCTCCCCGGGGCCGAGGCCCTGGCCCTGCTCGACCCGCTGGGCGCGGTGGACCCCGTTGACGCCACGGACGCGCTCTTCTTCGACTGATTCTGCCTGGAGGTCTCTATGAACGCACTCTTTTTCGTCGCGCACCTCTTCCTGACTCCCCTCGCCTTCGCCGGCGGCGGCGCGCCCCCCGCTCCTCCCCAGGGCCCGCGGGCCGAGCAGGGCGAGGGAGACGACATGGACTTCATGTCGAACTTCGCCGAGATCTCCGCCGAGCTCGGGCTGAGCGCCGACCAGCAGACGAAGATCAAGGACCTCTTCTACGTCTCGCGCAAGGAGGCCATCGACCTGCGCGCCACCGCCGAGCGGGCCGAGCTCGATCTGCGCCACGCCATGGGCTCCGACAGCCCGGACGAGAAGGCCGTCATGAAGGCGCTGGACGCCGCGCTGGCCGCGGAGGCCTCGCTCAAGCGGAACAAGGTCAAGCTGATCCTGGATGTCCGCAAGGTCGTCACGGTCGAGCAGTGGCGCCAGCTGCTGGAGATCCGCGCGCGCCGGGGCGGACCCGGGGCCCGAGGCCAGGGGATGAGCCAGGGAGGCTGAGCACCGCCCGCGACGGGCTCCCTCAGGGGGCCTGACGCTCGATCATCCGGCGTGAGGTGACGTGGGCCGCGCCGGGAGCGGTGCCGGCGTCCACCAGCCTCGCGCCGAAGCTGAGCCCCAGCCCGAGCGCGCCGAAGACCTGGGCAGCCGTCTCGCCCTCCTCGGTGAACGCCTGACTCCCCGCGACGCGGCTCAGGCCGTACACGGCCAGCCCGCCCGCTTGAAGCCCGGCGTAGAGCCAGCCACCGCGCGCGTCCTTCGCGTAGAAGTGCCCCGTCCCGAAGCCGACCAGAAAGCTGGAGAGCAGCGCCGTGGTCGGATCGGGGAGGCTCTTCTCCAGAAGCAGGAGCTGGGTGGACTCCCGCGCAGGAAAGGCGGCCGGGACAGGCGGCGGGGCCACGCCAGACGGAGGAGCCTCGCCAGACGGTGGGGCCGCGCCCTCCGGCTCCACCGGGGCGATCCAGCCGACCTCGGGCTTCTCCCTCGTGGCCCCGCAAGCGCCGTGCTCGGAGACCAGCCACTCCCCCTCCACGCCGCCCGGCGAGACCCGCAGCCCACACTTCTCCTGGCTGCGACCAAGGAGGCGCCCCATGTCCTCGGCGGCGTCGCCCATCAGCGGCACGCGCTCCAGCGTGCAGGGCGCCTCGGGGTGCAGCCGGAGCAGGCGCCGCAGCGTCTGCTCGGAGGCCGCGCCCGCGGCGGCCACGACGACGGGCCCGCCCGCGCGCGCCGAGGTCTCCTCGATCCGACCCAGGAGGTCATCGGTCTTCAGCACGTCGAAGGCGTAGGCGACCGTGGTCAGCAGCAGCAGGAGGGCGAACATCGTCCAGCGTTGTACCGCATCGCGGAGGCGCGCACCACTTGCACAGGGACTGTAAGCGCCGCCTGGGGTGCTCCGTTGACAGGACGAGCCAACGCAACCGTCCCCTCTCGGAGGCCCCATGTCCCCGCTCCTCTCGCTGCTCCCCCTCCTCTCCGTCGCCCACGCCGATGGCGTCACAACCTCCTTCCACAACGCCATCTCGCGCGTCGAGTCGATGGTCTGGGACCAGAGCGTCCAGCGCCTCGTGCAGCAGCAGGGGCTGGTCGCCGTGAACGTGACCTGGGAGGACACGGCCCGCTCGAAGGGCTCGAGCTGGGGCCCGAACATCAGCGACATGACCATCGGCGTCCGGGACGCGAACGGCGCGCTGCACCCCATGCCGGTCGTGCGCTTCGACAACTTCACCGACCTGACCGGCGACATCGACCCGAGCCAGTTCTGGCTGCGCGTCGGCAACGAGGACGGGCGCTCCCTGCGCAACGTCTCGCTCTCCCAGGTCCTGAAGAGCCCGCGCACCTACATGCACGACCCGTCGAGCTGGTCCGGCAGCCGCAGCTCGCTCTGGGCCGCCCGCGACACCGACGTCATCGTCAGCGCGCAGGCCTGCTTCCTGCCCATCCCGCGCTCGGGCGAGGCCACGTTTACGCCCGTGATCTACAACTACCAGTCGGCCCCGGGCAACCCCGCCGTGCTCACGATGGTCGCCACCCGCGAGGGGACGAGCATGCAGGTGGTGGAGAACGACGGGGGCTACCTGTCCGAGGTCCTGTACTTCAACGACAACGGCGAGCGCGCGCCGTTCACCGCCACCCGCCTGACCGACTTCCGGGCCAGCGGCGGCGACGAGACCACGCCGGGCTGGGCGGCGACCGAGGACGCCGGGCTGGACGTGGTGCTGATCATCCAGGTGCCGCTCAAGCAGCGGCAGGTGGTGCGCGAGGAGTGGGACGCCGACTACGGCGCCTACGGGGCGGCGCCCATGGCCGAGGCCGCCCAGGCGGCGCCGAAGTCCTCGCTGCGCGCCGAGCGGAGCGACGTGGAGGTCGCCGTGGTCGGCCACGGCGACACCGAGGGGATCTACGACGAGTTCGGCGATCTGGCCATCGAGCGCGACACCCGCTTCCCCGTCCGCGTGACCGTGCAGTTCTACAAGGCGACCTCGAACGGCGTCGTGACCGCCCAGGACATCGCCGACATCCGCGACCAGATCGACCGCGTCTACGACAACGCCGAGTGGGTCGGCAGCCTGGTGACGGACGGCTACACCGCCCGCGCCACCGAGTGGGTCCAGCCCAAACCCCCGCCGCCCCCGCCCCCGCGCGAGACGGCGACCTGGGCCGAGCCCACCTGGAGCTGGCTGAAGCCCTGGTGAGCGCGGCGGCCGACGCGAGGCTGAGCTAAGAGGGGCTCTCCAACCGGGGAGCCCCTTCGCATGTACAAGCCCCTCCAGGACCGCCTGCTCGCTGAGCTCCAGAGCATCCGCGACGCCGGCCTCTACAAGAACGAGCGCGTCATCATCACCCCCCAGGCGGCGCACATCCGCGTCGCGGGCGGCGCGGAGGTCCTGAACTTCTGCGCCAACAATTACCTCGGGCTGGCCGATCACCCGACGCTGATCGCCGCCGCCAAGCAGGCGCTGGACCAGTACGGCTACGGGCTGGCCAGCGTGCGCTTCATCTGCGGCACCCAGGACCAGCACAAGGCGCTGGAGGCGACGATCAGCGGCTTCCTCGAGACCGAGGACACCATCCTCTACTCGAGCTGCTTCGACGCCAACGCCGGGCTC
>CAZKWG010000746.1:0-4019 GCA_964556105.1 uncultured Enterobacterales bacterium
CTCGAGGAAGCAAAGAAGCTCGGCCACAGGGCGGTGCTGCTCGTCGGTGACGCGGAGCGGACGCTGGAGCCCCGCCCAGTGGAAGGGCAGGACGGACTCCGAGAGCACCCCCAGGGACGCGAGCATGTTCAACACCCCGTCCGTGAGATCCCGCCCGACGCCATAAGAGAGCCGGTTCCCCGCGCCGCCCTCCAGCACGATGGTGCCGGGGAACTGGTGCGCGAAGGTGGACGGCGCCGCCGGGCCGGGCGTGCGCGCCCAGACCACCGCGACGTTGGCGTTCATCGCCAGATCGGCCGAGGCGGTGTCGCGCGCGCGCACATGCGCCTGCGGAGCCTCTCGGAAGGCCGGACGCGCCCCGCGCACCTCGATGACCTGGTCCGCCCCCGCGACGCTGGCGCACAGCGCATGCGCCACGCGATCGGGCGGGTGCCCCTCGGCCCGCCCCGGGAAGAGGCGGTTGAGGTCAACGTCGAAGAAGGGCCACAGCCGCGTGCCGCGATGGGCGCCGAGCGGGTTCATGCAGGGGTAGATGTCCACCACCCCGTTCAGATGAGCCTCGTTCTGCTCCAGAAATGTGGCGACCTGATGCGCGACCCGGATGCCTTCCGGCGCGTCACCGCGGATGCCGGCGACGATGGCCACGCTGCGGACAGACCCCTGGGAAGCGTCACCGCCCGAGAAGCGGCGTCGCACGATGGGAATCTCCCCACCGGAGGGAAGATCGACCTGGATTACGGTGGATAGCGCAGACACCGAAACGATTCTACTACGACTTCTGGCCGCCGGGTGACCCCCGATTGTGGATCACGCTATGAAAGATCCGCCTGCCCTCGTGCGTAGAACAGGGAGGAGGTCCCCATGCGCATCCTCGCGTCGCTGCCGTTCCCCTTGGTCCTGATCGGCGGCTGCTCGATGATGTCCCCTTTCGAGGCGCCCTCTGCGCGCGTCGAGGCCGCCGGGAGCGGGCCCGGCGTGCTGGTCGTCGATCTCGTGGACGGCACCACGCTGGAGGCCGCGCGCGAGGCGACCGGGCTCGCGCTCACCTGGGCCACCCCGACGAGCGCGGACGAGGCGCTGGCGGTCGTCCAGGTGGACGATCTCGCGGCGGCGGACGCGGCGGTCTCGGCGAGCCCGCTGGTCGAGGTGGCCGAGCCCTCCGTCTCCATGACGACGCTCAGCTGGCCCGACGATCCGCTCTATCCTCGCCAGTGGCATCTGACCCAGGTCGGGGCTCCCCTGGGCTGGCGCCTGGGCGGCGGCGGGGGCGTGCTGGTGGCCGTCATCGACACCGGCGTCGGCCCCGTCCCGGACCTGGACCCCGACCGCGTCCTCACCGGCGCGAGCCTGGTGCCGAACGTCGCCACGGCCGCCGACGACCAGGGCCACGGCACCCACGTCGCCGGGACCATCGCCCAGAGCACGAACAACGGGCTGGGCGGCGCCGGCATGGCGCCCGAGGCGGAGATCCTGCCCTTGAAGGCCCTGGACGCGCGCGGGAGCGGCACCAGCGAGCAGGTGGCCGCGGCCATCGACGAGGCGGTCGATCAGGGCGCCCAGATCATCAACCTGAGCCTGGGCGGGCGTCACGCCGCCGTCCTCGATCTGGCGGTGGAGAAGGCCACGAGGGCCGGCGTGGTGGTCGTCGCCGCGGCGGGGAACGACGGGGTGGAGGGCGTTCACTGCCCTGCGCACGCGCCCGGCGCGCTGGCGGTGAGCGCGACCGGCCCCGACGACACGCTGGCCCCCTACTCCAGCTTCGGGCCCGAGGTCACCCTGGCGGCCCCGGGCGGCGACAAGCGCGTCAGCGGCGGCGGCGTGCTCCAGGACATGGTCATCCCCGGCGGCCACGACTTCCGTGAGCTTCAGGGCACCAGCATGGCGACCCCGCACGTCTCGGGCGCCCTCGCGGTGCTGGTCGGCCTTGGCCTCACGCCTGGCGAGGCGCGCGAGCGGCTGGAGGAGAGCGCGCTGGACCTCGGCGAGGCCGGGCTGGACGACAGGTTCGGCTACGGCCGCCTGGACCTCAGCGCCGCCCTGCGCGCGCAGCTCCTCGACCGAGGTGGCGTGCGCTTCGGGCTGGGGTTGGCCTTCGGGCTGGCCTTCGCGGGAGCGGCCCGCCTGCGTCGGCGCGCGCTCCCCGCCCTCGCCGCGGCCGCCTTCGCGGGCGGGCTCTTCTTTCTGCCGCTCCTCCCGCTCCCGCCCGGTCAGGCCCTGGGCGTGCTCTCGCGGCCCTTCCTGGAGTGGCCGGTCGCCCTGGGCTTTGCCGACCTCGCCCGCTTCCCGCTCTGGACCTCGGCCCTTCTGCCGCTGGCCCTGGTCTTCGTGCTCGGCCCGACCCGCACCCTGGGCCCGCTGGTCGGCCTCCTCGCCGCCGGCGTCTCCGCCTTCCTCCTCCACGCTGGCCTCAGCGGGACCGACCTGCCGAGCATGCTGTCCGAGGACTGGGGCCGGGGCTGGATGATCGCGAACGGCGTCATCGTCGCGCTGGGCGCGCTGGCGGTCGCGGGCGTTCAGCGCCAGCTGCGGAAGGGTTCACCGCCGGTGAAGCCGTAACGAGCGCCGCTCAGGGGCTCGCCGTGCGCCCCATGGAGCGGATCTGCCGCCAGGCGTCTCGGTAGTAGATCCGGCAACGCTCGGCGAGCGCCTCGGGATCCAGGCGCTCGAGCATCGTGGCGCCTTGCAGGCGCTTGCTGTACTGGCATGGTGTCCGCGCGTCCGCAGGAGCGAGCATGGCGATCTCCTCCTGAATGCGGGAGCTGAGCTTGTGGGTACACCCCTGCGCCTGGCGAGGGCACCCGTAGCCCTCCACCTGGTCCTCGCAGCCGGCCTCACCGAGCAGCGCCCGCACACGTCGATGGAGCGCGTGCTCGATGGGCTGGAGGCAGGCCTCACGCCCAAAGGTCTGCGCCCAGTCCGCCACGAACCAGCCCTCGATCTCCGGGCTGGCGAGCAGCGCGATGAAGGGCAATTCGGTGACCCCTGTGGCGGCGCGCACATCGGCGGTCAGCCCGAGGAGCCAGGCCTCGTAGCCCTCCCGCGCAGCGCCCCCGAAACGGCAATCGGCGTCGTCGATCAGCATCACGGCGTCAAACGCGCCCGCACCGCGATGAAAGCGCTCCAGCCGCTCCACCATCTTCCGGGCGAGGCCATCGCCCGTGACCCCGGTCTCGTCCGCTCTGGGCTCAGGGCGCGCACGACCGAGCTTGGGCGCCGGCTTCGCCACGGGCGGGAAGCAGCGGACCCAGGTCACGGCCGGGTTGAGCCGCCGGAGGAAGACGTCCATCGCTCCGGTCTCTGTATGCCCGCCGGTGCAGAAGTAGCCCACCCTCAAAAAGGCCACCCTCCAAGCTGAGGATCACCGACGCGGTACAGGTCTCCCAGCTCCCAGCCCTCCTTCAGCAGGCTGTCCACCGCCTCCAGCTCCAGCGCCTTGACCGTCGGCCCCTCGGGGTTCAGGTTGAACACCAGGACGCCGACCTCGCCAGCGCGGAAGCCCTCGGTGAACGTGTCGAGCAGGTCGGGGGAGTGCGTCGTCAGGAAGATCTGATCTGCGGCGGGCGAGGTCTGGATCCAGCGGCCGATGAGCCGCAGCCAGGCGGGGTGCTGGTTGAGCTCGGGCTCGTCGAGGAAGACCTGGCCGAGCTTCGGCCCGAAGAGCGCCCAGGCCAGCACGATGAGCTTCACGGTGCCGTCGGAGAAGGTGCGGAGCGGGATCGGTGCCTTCTCGCCGCGCAGCGCGACCTCTACCCAGCGGTGGCCGCCGCCCTCGTTGACCACGAGGCGCCGAAGGTCGGGGATGGCCTGGCGGAGCGGCTCTGCGAGCGCCTCCAGCCCGTCGACCGTGGCCCGGTCCAGGTGGCGCAGGGCGTTGGCGAAGCCGTCGCCGTCGGCGTCGAATGTCATGGCGTCGGCGGCCAGCACGGGGCCGCCGACCTTGGACCGGAGGAGCTCGGAGAAGCTGAGGCTCCAGTTGGGCAGTCCCGCCAAATCGGGAGGTAGGAGGCGCGCGTCGGATC
>CAZKWG010000747.1:0-4017 GCA_964556105.1 uncultured Enterobacterales bacterium
GACCGCCGCCGGGGAAGCCGCGCGAGCGCTCCAGGCGGCGGGGCTCGGGGCTCTCGGCCGGCGCATCCGCCTTGGCGCGCGCGGGCTGGAGGCGATCGTCGCGCTCCTTGGCGCCGCGCCGGATCTTGCGCGTGTCCCGGTTGAGATCGCGGGTCTTGTCCTCCAACTCGTGCCGCTTCGCCACCTGCCGGTTGCGGCGCCGGGCCTGGCGGTAGGCCCGCCGGCTCTCGCGCAGACCGGAGGCGCCGAACTCCTCGTCTTCGTCCAGCAGCTCATCGAGGCTTCGCGCTCGAATCAGGGTCATGGGGACCTCCTCGCGACGAGCCCACGGGCGGCCCAGCGCGCAGACACGGTTGGATCGATGGGGCCGTTCATGCCGAGACGGGCGCTGGGGTCGTCCCGATACCAGCGCCCGGCGATCTGGTAGCGGACAATGCAGTGGTACAGGCCCGCCTCGCCGGGCGCGGCCAGCGTGAGCAGCAGCACCTCGGCGGGGATGGTGTCGAGAGATTGGGCGCGCGCCGCCTCGTAGCCCTCGTCGCCCGGACGGATCGCCTGGGTGCCGTAGGCCAGCAGCTCGCCCGCGCGCGCGGCGGCGAGCCCGTCGCAGTCGTCCTGGTTCGCCGCCAGGATGTAGAGGTAGTCGCTCCAGGTCTCGCGGTCGTCCCGGACGTAGACCACGCCCGAGTCATAGAGCAGGGGCAGCCCCGGCTGCGCCTGGTGGAGAAGGGCGTTCTCCATCGCCAGCCAGTTCAGCAGGCGCAGCGCCGCCCCCTCGTGGAAGGACAGCATCACGCGAATCTTCACGACGCCACGCGGAGCCGGAACGAGCGGTCGCTGGCCAGCTTGACCGTGACGGTGTGGTTGGGCAGCGTGCCGCCCGCCAGCACCGAGATTACGCGCACGAAGGGGCCGAGGTGACCGACGGCGACGAACTCGTGCTGCTCGCCGGTCGCCGTGATGCGGGTCATGTTGCCCACGTTGATCCAGTTGGTCCCGTTGCCGCTGGTCTGGATGAACACGTCCGTGGTGGGGCTCGACGCGCCGCCGCTCTGGCTCGCGTCGATGAAGGCGCGAAACTCCTGCTCGGACTCGTCCGCCACGCCCTCGACGGGCAGGACCAGGTAGGTGGTGCCGGTCTGCGCCTGGCTGCTGGGCGTCGTGACGTTGATGAGGGTCTGAAGGTGACGGAAGATGGGCATGACGGGCTCCTTGTTACAGACGTTACAGGCGGAGAAAGAAGACGACGCGATACTCCACGTCGGTCGTGGACTCCAGCTCCAGGGTGCCCGCGCCTCCCAGCGGGATGCCCTGGTCGGGCTGGGCGTCGCCCATGGTGTGTGAACAGAGGGTGCCCGAGCCGTCGTAGACGCGGATCTCCAACGTAGGGAGCAGCGTCGCGTCCGCCAGCTCGACGCGAAAGTGACTGGAGAAGGGTGGGATGCCGACCGTGGCCGGCGTCAGGTTGGTGAGCGCGCTGCGCAGCTCCCACTGGTTGCGCGTGTCGGCGTAGCCGTCAGCGATGGTGGCCGTGACGGTGTTCTCGGCGGTGCTGAGGTTGGCGACCTGCAAGGTGATGGCGCGGGCGTACACGGCCACCCGGGTGGACCGGGTGACCGTGATCCAGGCCGTGGCGCCCGCGCCCTGCCCAGCCGACCAGGAGAGGATGACGTTGAACGGCGCGCCGGTGGCGCTGAACAGCTCGATGATCCGCCACGTCTCGGCGAGCGCCGAGGGGTTGAGGAGGGTCCGGTAGGCCAGCCCCCCTGCCCCCAGCGCCGCGTGCGTGTGGCTGTCGCTCCGCGTGCTCAGATCGGTCATACAGCGCGCCATGCGTCACCTCCCCGATCAGCAGGGCTGGTTGACCGGCTTCCAGCCGGTGATGGTGACCGCGAACGTGCCCGCGGCGGTCAGCTCGCCGTTGATCACGATGTCCAGTCCCGCGCGGAGGTTCTGTCCGCGCAGGATCCCGCGCAGCATGCCGGTGGGCGCGAAGGCGTCCACGGCGATGCCGTCCGGGTTCGACCACACGGGTCGGTCCCCGAAGGAGATGCTGGTCACCGTGGCCCCCGACGCGGAGCCGCTGAAGGTCACGTCCTCAGCCTTGAAGTGGTGCTGGAGGCGGACGCGCACGGTGGCGGTGCCGGCCGCGGCGAGCGTGTTGGTGCCGCCAACGGCGGTCATGCCCCACTTCACCTTGGACCTCCCGCTCGTGCTCGCGCTGCCACGCGCGTTGTCGTCGTCGTCGTCCAGCTCCTCCAGCTTGTCGCGGAGGCGGTCCTCGCGGCGCTCCAGCCGATCGTCGCGCCGCTCCACGCGGTCCAGGCGCCGCGTGACGCGGCGACGACGCCGGTCGCTGCGCGCGCCGAAGTCGTCTCCGTCCGGGTCGGCGCCGACTTCGCCTTCCCTCCCGATGTCTGCCCGGCGCAGCGAGTCGGTGTCTACGATCAGCTCGCCGGTCTCCGGGTCGCGCATCACCTTCGCGTACCCAAGCTCATCCAGGTCTCGTGCCATGGGCTCTCTCCTGTAGGCTCTGTGTTGGTTGGGGTGGATGGACGGCTCAGCGCTTGTCCGAGCCGGCCCGCACGTAGCGGCCTGCCCGCCCGTGTTCGTGCTGGCCGCGCCCCTCGTCGGGCTGCGGCGGTTCGGCCTCACGCCGTCCCCCGCGCTGGCGGGGCGGCTGGGCCTCGAAGGGATCGGCGCCGGGGCCGGCGCGTCGAGAGGGCGGCGTGAGCAGCACCTCGCGCACCGGGCGGCGCTCGACGTGGACGCGCTCCTGGGCAGCCCGGGGCCAGGCGCCCACCTCCTCGGCGGGGGGCGCGGGCAGCAGGCGGGCGCCGGTGGCGGGCTCCTGGGCTGGCGCGGGCGCGGGGGCACCCTGGGGCTGCGTCTGGGCCTGGGCCTGGGGCTGGCCCTGGCCCTGGGGCGGCGCGGCGGCCGGCGTCTCGGTCTTGCCCTTCGCCTTCTTCTCGCCGCTCTCGCGGACGGCCTCGCCGGCCTGGCGCCCGAGCTGGGCCAGCCACGAGCCCGTGAGCCCGTTGCCCATCGCCAGCGCGTGCCCGCCGCTGTCGCGGCCGTTCATGATCTCGTAGAGCCCGTAGCCCTGGGCCGCGAGCCCGAGCGGCGCGCGCAGGTCCACGCCGCCGACCTTGAGCTTCTCGGACCCGAAGTAGCCCTCGGCCATGGACGCCATGAAGACCGTGCCCATGGTCTCGGCGCTGTGGGCCAGGTTCGTGCCGGTCTCAGCCAGCGTCTCCTTGTTCGTGCTGACGCGCTTCGTGAGGCTGGTGATCTGCTTCATCGCCTCGCCGAGCGCGGACTGCGACTGGCGTTCGCTGAGATCCTTGCCCTCCATCGCCTGAAGGAGGGCGCTCTTGCCGTTGTTGTTCATCTCGACCTCGCCTCGCGGGTGGAGGGTTCACGGGCCGGGGTTGGCCCGCACGGTCAAGCTACCGCCTGTAACGGGCGTCCCTGGCTCGGTTTTGCGTACCATCGTTTACCGCTGGAGGCGGACGCGCAGGGTATGAGCCAGCCTCGCCGGGTCTGGCGGCGAGGGGGGCCTGGCGGTGGTGAGCAACATCCAGGGCGCCGCGGGAGCGTCGAGGGAGGCCGCGACGAGGATCAGAGGATCCTGGGCCTCGCGTGCGGCTTACCGGGGCTGGGAAGGGTCCAGGGGCTGATCAAACCCGCGCACGTTGAACGCATAGACCAAACAGAGGGGACGTTGGCGCGTGAACACCTGTGTTGTGTCCACAATGGCGCAACCCAAGGCCCCCGGAGACGCCGTCGCGCGGTCGCCGCGTTCTACGCCCATATACCTGGCCCACTACGATTCGAGCTTGCTTACCACGGCATACCACGGGAGACGCCCGTTTTTCCTTACCACCCCCAGACAGCTCGGGCGGTATTCGGCCTCCTTCGCCCATGACCGCGTAGTATACAGATTTTTCGGGTCACCCACGCCGGAGATCGCGAAATTATCACCATACCACCTCGCGGTATGCCCGATTACCACCC
>CAZKWG010000748.1:0-4013 GCA_964556105.1 uncultured Enterobacterales bacterium
ACGCTCGCGCGAGCGAGCGTTCGACCTCCCCCCCCTCCCTCGGGGATGTGGGGATGGGGTGATGTGGTGATGGGGTGATGTGGGGTTGGGCGGGGAGGGGCGGACTGGACTATACTAGGTGGATTCTTCTCCTCCCTGGAGCTGCCACCATGCTCGGCGCTGCTGCTCGACCCCTCTGTCTGCTCGTTGTTCTGGGGTGCTCGGGGGGGGCTTCCAAGCCGGAGATGGGTGTGGACAGTGCTGGCGAGGACAGTTCTGGTGAGGACAGTGCTGGTGAGGACAGTGCCGGTGAGGACAGCGCGGTGGTCCCGGACCCCGTGGACATGGACGGTGACGGCTGGGCTGAGGCTCAGGACTGTGATGACGGGGACGCGGCGGTGGGCGCCGCGGTGTTTGCGGCGGGGAGAGAGGGCTTCTGGGATGTGGAGGGCGAGGCCCCGAACGAGCGGCCCGTCCTCGCCGATCTGGACGGCGACGGTCTGCTGGACATGGTCGTGCCCGAGGTAGGCGGGCTGGCGGTCTACCGGGGCGACGGCGAGGGGGCGTTCGTGCCGCTGGAGGGCGTCGCGCTCGCGGGGAGGGTCGTCGCGGCCGCCGCGGCCGATCTGGACGGCGACGGGGACGTGGACCTCGGGGCGCTGGGCGCCGACGGGGCGCTGCTGAGCTTCGAGGGCTCCGGGGACGGGCGCTTCGCCTCGGCCGAGACGGTTCACGAGACGGGATGCGCGACGCCGAGCGACCTTCAGGCGGGCGATCTCGACGGGGACGGGCGCGGGGATCTCGCGGCGTTCTGTGGCGATCCGCTGCTGATCACGGCGCTGTCCGCGTCCGGCGGCGCCTGGACCGTGGAGGTGACCACCCCCGAGCACACCGCCGAGCACCTGCGGCTGGGTGATCTGGACGCCGACGGCGACCTGGACATGGTCCTCGCCGGCGCCCGCTCCTTCGACGTCACGGCCCTGGAGAACGACGGTCTGGCCGGCTTCACCCCTCACGCTCTGGCCTTGATGGAGGGCAGCTGGGCGCTGGCGCTGCTGGACGCCGACGCGGACGGGATCCTGGACATCGTGGTGGGCCACGACAACGACCTGAACCTGGTGTGGTTCGACCACGATGGCGGCTGGGGCTTCGACCGCCGCGTCTCCAGCCACGCCACCGGCTTGAGCGGCACCACCTACGAGCTCCAGCCCGCCGACCTGGACGGCGACGGCGTCCAGGAGCTGGTGCAGGCGCGCGGCCTCTACACCTTCGCCTGGTCGGCCACCGAGGACGGGCTCACCTCGCTGGGCGAGAGCGTCTGGACGATCGACCTGCAGCACGTCGCCGCGGGCGACCTGAACGACGACGGGCGGGCCGATCTGGTCGGGACCGACGGGGACGGCGGCGTGGTCGCCCGGCGGGGCGAGGGCGACGGCACCTTCCGCAAAGCGGTGTGGCTGGAGATCGACGACGTGGTGGCCATGGTCGCGGGCGACGTGGACGGGGACGGTCTGGACGATCTGGTCACCTGCTCCGACAGCGGCGTGGTCGGGCTGCTGCGCTCGACGGGCAGCGCGCTCGTGTCCGCGGGAGAGATCTACACGGACGCCTCGATCGGCTGCGACCTCGCGCTGCTCGATCTGGACAGCGACGGCGATCTGGACATCGTCGCCACCAGCTACCAGGAGGAGCTGCGCGTCGGTTGGGTCGAGGGGGCCGAGCTCGTCGCGGGAGAGAGCGTCCGGCTCGACGACGTGCGGGCCACGGATCTCTTCGCCACCTCCTTCGATGGCGGCCCCGATCTGGTCGCCGCGGTCAAGGACGGCGGGGACGAACGGTTCCTCGCCCTCTTCGGGGACGGCGCGGGCGGCCTGGAGCCGTCGGAGAGCATCGACATCGAGGACAGCGACGGCGTGGTCGGCGCGGTGGACATCGACGGCGACGGCGCGCTGGACCTCGTGCGCGGCGGCCCCGTCGGCACGGAGATCGAGCTCTGGTTGGGGAGCGGCGACGGCGATCTCGAGCGCGTCGCGAGCCTGCCGACGAGCGGCTACCTGATGGAGAGCGTCGCCGGCGACATCGACGGCGACGGGGGCAGCGAGCTGCTCTTCGCCGCCGCCCCGGGCGCGCAGATCCATTGCCTCTCCTGGGACGGCGTCGCGCTGAGCGCCTCGGTCGTGTTCACGCCCACCGCGTCGATGAGCGCCGATCGGATGGCGCTGGCCGACCTGGGCGGCGACGGGGCGCTGGACCTGGTGATGGGCTTGGGCGATCCTGGGCCCGCGCTGCTGATCGGCGACGGCGCGGGCGGCTTCACCGACGGCGGCAGCCTGGACGCGGACCTCGCCTGGGGCGTGTCCCAGTTCGCCCTGCTGGACGTGGACGGCGATGGAGACCAGGACGTCGCCGTCTTTGGTGGCAACGAGGGGATCGACGTCTTCTCGAACATCTGCAACGACTAGATTATCTAGTCTTCAAACCGTTCGACGAAGGCGCGCATCAGCGTCGTCTCCCGCCGACGCTCGACGACTCCCCTCACCTGCGCGACCAGCTCCTCGTCGTAGCGCTGGATCGCCAGGGCGGCGAGGGTGTGGGCGGCCTGCGTCGGCGCGGCGCGCTCGAGGGTCTCCAGGAGCAGGGCGGTGGCCTCGGGCGAGCGCAGCAGGCCGAGGGCCAGGAGGGCGGCGCGCTGGAGGCGGGGCGGCGCGCGGCGGGCGAAGTCGCGCAGGATGGGGAAGGCGTCCGGGCGGCGGGACTCGCCCAGGCAGAGGGCGGCGGACTCGGCGTCGGCGTCCTTGCCGTCCAGGAAGCTGGCGACGAAGGGCAAGGATCGGGCCGGCGAGAGCGAGAGCAGCGCGCTCATCACCTCGCTCTGGACCTCGGGCTCCGGGTCGCCGAGCTGGGCCTTGTAGCGCAGCAGCGGCAGGCTCTCCGTGCGGCCGATGTTGCCCAGGGCGACCGCCGCGCCCGCCCGCGCCTGCGTCGCCGGATCGGCCAGGAGCCGGGCCAGCTCGTCCATGGCGTCGGCGTGGTCCAGCATGGCCAGGCCCAGCGCGCCGCTCGCCCGCAGGCCAGGGGCGGTGTCGACGGGCGGCCCCCAGCTCGCCTCGAGCTGCACCACGCGCACGGCCGCCAGGAAGACCTCGGGCGCGTTCTGCTCGTGGTGGAGCAGCGCGTCGCAGAGGGCCAGCTTGCCCTTGCAGCCCTTGTCCGTCTCCGCGCCGCCCGGGACGAGCCGCAGAAAGGCCGCGGGCAGGAGCGGGAAGAGGCGGCGCAGCCCGGCGTCGTCGATCAGCTTCGCCGCCGAGGCCACCACCAGCCCGCTCGGGTCCTCGAGCGCCCGGCGGAGCTGCTCCTCCGCCTCGGGCGTGGCGGGCGCCTCGCGCAGGGCGTAGACGCGCGCGAGGCGATCTTCCAGGGGCGGGGTTCGCGGAGGACGGGCCATGGCTCTCCCCTACTCCGATCCCGGCGGACGACAAGGCGGCGCGACACGCGCGCGTCACCGCGGCGCCACAGGGCCGTTCAGGGGATCCACCCGAGATAGATGAAGTCCTATGGGACGTAATGTTCGAGGCATTGAAGTGTTCATGCTCGTTGCACTATGGTCCCCGCATGGCCCTCCACCCCTTTGTGCTCGTTGAGCCCTTCGCCGCAGGCGGCATGGGGGAGATCTGGCGTGGGGAGCATCGGCGCACCGGGCGCCCCGTGGCCATCAAGGTCATCACCGGTCGCGAGGCGCGAAGTCCGGAGGCGCAGGAGCAGTTTCGTGCGGAGGCGCGCGCCGCCGCGGGGCTGGATCACCCGGGCGTGGCCTGGGTCTTGGACTACGGGCTGCTCCCCGAGAGCTGGGAGGAGCGATCCGGCGGGCGGCTCAGCGTCGGGAGCCCTTACCTGGTCTCCGAGCACGCGCGCGGGGGCGACCTGCGTCGCTGGGTGCGCCTGCCGCCCTCCTGGCCGACCCTGCGCCAGGCGCTGCTCAGCCTGCTCGACGCGCTGGCCTTCGCCCACGCCCGCGGCGTCATCCACCGCGATCT
>CAZKWG010000749.1:0-4000 GCA_964556105.1 uncultured Enterobacterales bacterium
CCACGCCCGGGCGCGGCAGGCGGACGTGCTGCCCGACGAAGCGCGCGCCGCGGCCGAGGGCCTTCTCCTCGCCGTCCAGCAGGTAGGTGCGGGCGCCGAGCTCCTCGCCGAGTGCGGCGTAGGCGGCCAGCGTGCCGATGGCGCCGTCCACGTCGAACTTGGCGTCCGAGCGGGTCGCGCCGTTGTTCAGCTGCGAGACGTCCAGCAGCTCCTCGCGGGCGGCGTGCAGGGCCAGGCTCATCGCCTTGATCAGCGCGCCACGCTCGGCGAAGCTCATCTTTCGCAGCGCCGCCCCGCCCGCCCGCGCGGCGCTCAGGGCCGCCCCCATGTCCAGCCCGTCGGCGCTGGCCTCGGCCATCGGCTCCTCGGTGGACGGGTTCACCAGCAGGGTGGGCTTGCCGCCACCCGTGACCCAGGACTGGGCGATGAAGCTCTCGAGGCGGACCATGGGCGCGCTCCTTTGGCGAGGGAGCGCCAGACTAACGCGCTCGCGCCCAGGCTCACAGGATCAGAGCTTGCTCTCCGCCTCGAGCAGCCTGCGCTCGGCGTCCCCGCCCGGGAGGGTCTCGGTGGCGCCGACCTCGTCGGCCAGCCGCCAGAGGGTCTGGGTCGCGGCCATGAGCTGCTGCGAGAGCGCGATGATCAGCGCGCGCCGGAAGGGGCTCGCCACCGCGGGAGGGCTGGTCCTCAGCACGAGGTGGGCCTGGGTGGCCGACATCTGAAGCACGTCCACGCGCCCCTTCGCGCGCAAGGTCGCCGTGCGCCCCTGCGTGGTGAAGAGCCCGACGTGCCCGAACAGGCAGACCGGGCCGAGCGCCGCCACCACGAAGTCCCGACCGGCCTCCGAGCGCTTGAGCACCTCCGCCGTCCCGCCGGTCAGCACCCAGAGACGGTCGGCGGCGTCGCCTTCCCGGCAGATGAGCTCGTCTTTGAAGGTGCGCGGCTTCAAGTGGACGGCGAGGTCCTGGAGCGCGCGCGGGTCGGCGCCGGCCAGGCCGGGCAGGCGCGAGAGCACCGCGACGACCTCGGTCATGGCTTCCCCTTCAGGAGCCCGCGCAGCCACTGCACGGCGGAGCCCAGGCCGGCGGTGCGGTAGCGGTCCATCAGGTGGGCCAGCATGGCGTTGGTCCCCTCCAGACGATCCGTCAGCGTGGCGAGCACGGCCTTCTCCATCGCCGTGGCCGCGGCGGGGTTGGTGCGGGTCAGGTCCTGGTAGAGGTCGGCGCTGAGCACGGCGACCATGCCGGCCTCTACCCCGAGCACGTCGGCGGTGCGCGGAAGCTCTGGAGAGAAGAAGGCGATCTCGCCGAACAGCTCCCCGGGTCCCAGCGCGGCGACGCGGATGCGCGAGCTGCCCTCGCGGGCGTAGACCTCGGCGCTCCCTCGCAGCAGCACGAGCAGCGCGCGGCCCGGCGCGCCGGCCTCGACGATGCGATCTCCCGCCTTGAACGAGCGGTAGAGCACGCGGTCGACCACCTCGTCCTGGAGGTTGCGCTCCAGCGAGCGGAAGAGCGCGCTCTGGCGAAGCAGCTCGTCGGGCGGGAGTGCGTCGATCATGGTGCCCCTTTTGCCACAGATGCGGGCGACCCGCAGCCTCCGGATCGGGTGGGCGCTTGACGCCGGGCTCGAATGCGGGCATTCTGAAGATGTCCTTCGTGAGGCCTCTCGGCTGGCGCACCGCGCCGGTCGCGCGGGGCACCTCGGAGGGCGGGCACCAGCGGCGCGCCGCTCTGCTCTTTCACATGGGGGCGAACTGGTTTCGACGGGGCTACTATAAGCCGAGGCTGCGCGTCGAGGTCGCTTGGAACCTCGTAAAACACTAAGCAAACCAAAGAAGCTGCCAACAACAATTCGCACTTCGCTCTCGCCGCCTAAACACCGGTAGAGCCGTTCTCCCAGAAATGCCAGGGTTTCTGGTGGGAGCGTGTCAAGACCTGGCTAGTCGTGACGTGTCCCGCTACGTGGCATGAGGCGACAATAAACAAACACACATCATCGTAGCCGAACCCAATTGCCGGGCGGGCCTCTTGGCCTGGCTGGGTGAGTTAACAAGAGGACACACGCGTAGACGCTGACGCTGCGTGGTTTCGGACGCGGGTTCGACTCCCGCCGCCTCCACCATTTTTTCTAAAAGTGTCCAGATAAAGGACGTTCTCGCGGACACGGGTTTCACGCGGGACACTGCTCGGACACACGGTATTCTGACGCGGCGACCGGGGATGCTCGGCGCCGCGTTCGTGTCTCTGGGACAGGAAGATGTCGCGGACCGGGCCATGGGTAGCGTACAGATCGGCGCAGCCCTCGAAGCGGGGGGCTGGCGCGGGGTGTAGCGCGGGGATGTGGTTGATCGCCGTGGTCAAGGGCAGGGCCTCGGGGTCGATGTAGACCCCGCGCAGGCCCAGGCTGTGGCCGACCAGAAACTCGACGGCGTCTGCGTCCGCACCCGCACGCTTGAGGCCGGAGACGAAGCCTTTGCGGAAGGCGTGGTGCGGTCGGCCGTCCCAGGCCTCCTTGCGTACGCCGGATCGCTCCCAGGCGCGCTCGAGGTCGCGGGCGCGGGCCATGCGCTCGCGGTCGGCGCCGCGTTGACGTTTCGAGGTGATCAGCCACTCGTCGGTGTGCTCCCAGGTGCGGAGGATGGCGACGAGGTGGGCAGAGAGCGGTACGATCCTGCCGCGCTGCTCCTGGCGGCTCTTGCCGAGCTCGCCGCGCAGGGTGAGTCGGGCACGATCCAGGTCGAGGTCGCTCCAGCGCAGGCCCATGCCCTGCTGACAGCGCAGGCCGGTGAAGCGCAGCACGATGGCGAGCCGGTGTTGCCAGCCGCGAAGCGCGTGGATGCAGGTGTCCATCTCCTCCCAGGTGGGCGCGACCGTGGGGCGGGCGGGCTCGCGGGCCATGCGCAGCTTGCGGGGCGGAGCGAACAGCGGGCCGTGCTCCTCGTCGTCGAAGAGCCAGGCCCAGGCGAGCTGGATCACCTCGACCAGCTTGCGACGGGTGGCGTCCGTGCGGTCGCGACCGTGCAGGCCACCGTGCTTGAGGTCGGCGTACCAGTCGGCGAGCAGGCGGCGGGACATCAGGCTCGGGGGGAACAGGGCCGATTTGCCGTGGACCTTCTCCAGGTAGCGCAGAAAGAGGTCGAGCGCGCGGGCGTACCGAATCGCCGTGTTGGGTTTCAACACGCGGGCGCATTCCTCGGCGTAGTCCTTCAGGAGGCCGCGGAGATCCGGGACTTCACGAGCGTCGTGAGGCTCCCAGCGCTTTCCGAGGGCGCCGTGCTCTTCGACCTCCGCTTTGAGCTTCTGGGCGGTGGCTTTGGTGGGGCACTGGCGGCTGCGCGGGGTGCCGTCGGGGTCACGCCAGCGCACGCGCCAGCCGTCGTCTCGTTTGTGCAGGCTCGCCATCGGTGTAGCTCCATCCACCAGTCGTCCACGCGATCCGCGAGCCAGCGGTACTCGGGGCGGCTGGTGCTGCTGATGTTGATCCAGGGCAGTTGAAGGTGCTGTGGGTGCTCGGCCATGCGGGCGCGCAGGGTCTTGGGGTCCACGCGCAGGTGGGCGAGCACTTCGGCGTGGCGCAACCAGCGGGTGGGGGTGGACATCGGCTCTCCTGTCCGCTACGGTAGAGCCCTGACAGGCCGAAGTCAACCCTAATAAGAAAATGAAAGCACAAAAAAGACATCGTGGGCCGCGATACGTCGCGGCAGAGCTCCTCAAGCCCGAGAGCTGCGTCTCCCTGCCGCAGCTCTACGGGCGCGTGATCAGCCTGTTGCGCACCAGCCTGGGCGCCTCGCAGGGCGAGCTCGGGCGGCTGGTCGGGCTGCCCACCTCGTCGGTGAGCAAGCTGGAGCAGGGCGTGGTGACGCTGGCCGTGCACCACCTCGACGAGCTGGCCGAGGCGTTCACCGAGCTCGGACGTGGACTCTGGGGCGAGGAGGCGCCGAGCTGGCGTGGATGGGAGATTCAGCGGCTGGTGGATGATCTGGGGCTGGCCTTGGAGCAGG
>CAZKWG010000750.1:0-3977 GCA_964556105.1 uncultured Enterobacterales bacterium
GCCGCGTCGTCATCGCAGTCGTTGATGAGGCCGTCGTCGCAGATCTCGTCGGCGCCGGGGTGCACGGTAGCGTATCGGTCATCGCAGTCGGTGTCGTCCGAGAGGTACCGGGCAGGCTGCTCACAGGCGTATCGGGCGCTGTCCGCCGCGCCATAGCCGTCTCCGTCGGCGTCCGCGTGCCAGACGAGCACGTCGCTGGCGTCGCTCTCGTCGCCCGAGCAGTTGTTGTCTACGCCGTCGCAGGTCTCCGCCGCGCCCGGGTGAACCGAAGGATCATCATCGTCGCAGTCCGTGTCGTCGAGGACATAGCCTTCGCGCACCTCCGCGCTGATCAGCGTGACGACGGGATCGCCGAAGCCGTCCCCGTCGGCGTCGAGGTACCAGAGCGTCGGGGTGGCCGTGTCGCAAGCGCTGTCAACGCGACACTTGCGTTCCTTCAGCTCTTCGTCGGAGACGAAATAGCAGGCGGGCAGCAGCAGGAACAGGCTCGCGCGCAAGTTGACATCCTCCCGGGGGCCGCGACGGTGACCCGAACATCCTATCAGCTTTTGGGTTGGCCGTATCGCCACACGGCGGAGCGCGACGCGCGGCTGCGCCTCCGCTCCAGAGAGAGGCTGGCGAGCGGCAGGCCGTCCAGGCGCGTCCGCTCGTGCGGCCTACCTCGGGACGGCGCCCCCAGGGACTACCGATGCGAGGACACGCGGTCTCGTCACCAGCTCCCGCCCGCACCGCCGAACGCGCCCTGATCCGCCGCCGACCCATCCACATCCGATGTCGCCGGGTCTCCTGCGTCTACCGACGGCGAGAGATCGCGCAGGTGCCAGTCGTCGTTGCTTGGGTCACCGTCAGCCGTGACGTCCTCGAACATTGGATCCGAGGTGATGTTCCCAGCGCTGCCCGTGGGATCTGTACCACCTGTCACGCGACCGGCACCGCAACCGTACATGTTGTTGTAGGTCGCGTTCAGCGAGGCGCTGTCCGCGATGGAGACGCAGGCGCCCGTGTCAGCCCCATAGAGGATGCTGTTCTGAAGGGTGAGGGAGGCGCTCCCCCCTGTCGAGAGGATGCCGCCCGTGGGCGCGTCGTCTTCGCCCCAGGTGACCTGGCTCGCGCTGAGGCTGCCGTTCTCCAGCCAGGCGCCGCCCCCCTCGTTGCTCGCCTCGTTCCAGGCCGAGACGAGGTTGCTCAGCACCAGGCTGCCACCGTCCACGGCGAGCGCGGCGCCGTCCGTCGCGGTGTTGCTGAGAATCCAGGAGCGCGACACCTCGATCTGGCTGCTCTCGTCCAGGTAGATGGCGCCGCCAACGTCCGCGAAGTTGGAGCGCAGCACCGTGTCCGTGAGGTTGACCGCGCCGTCGAGCAGGCAGAGCCCTCCGCCGAACGAGGAGACATACCAGGTGTCGTTGCCCGAGGTCGTCGTGGACGCCTCGGTCAGGGCGTTCTCTTCAATGATCAGATCGGAGAGGGTAGGGGAGGCGCCGCTCACGTACACCGCGCCGCCGCAGTAGGAGGTCGTGTACTCCGTGCAGGTCGTCATCGAGCCGCAGGAGGTGGAGCTGCTCGTGGAGGCCGCCTCGCCCTGCCCGCCCGTGATCGTGAAGCCGCTGAGCGTGGCCTCCGAGGACTCCGCGGTGGCGAAGGTCACGGCTGGGGTCCCGAGAGAGGAGGCGTCGATGACCGTGAGCTCAGCGCCCTCAATCCCGACCACCGCGAGGTTCTTCCCGCTGAAGTCGATGGCCTCCGCGTAGGTGCCCGCGAAGACGATGACGCACTCATCGGCGTTGTCGATGCCGTCCTGGATGCTCACCCAGGGGAAGGCCAGCGTGCCCGCGGTGAGCCCGGTCGCCTCGATGTCCACGACCTGGGGCTCCGTGTCGTCGTCGTCGTTGCAGTCGAAGGGCAGCGACGCGCCGCTGCAGGCCAGCACCAGCTCGCCGATCACGCCGATCCCGTCGCCGTCCTCGTCCGGGTAGAACCAGTCGCCCTCGGTGGCGCTGTCATCGACCTGTCCGTTGCAGTCGTTGTCGATGTCGTCGCAGATCTCCGTCGCGCCAGGGTTGACCCCGGCGTCCGTCTCGTCGCAGTCGCCCTCGTTCTGGCCGTAGCCCTCGGGCTGCTCGCAGGAGATCACGATGGAGTCCGTCGTCCCGTAGTTGTCTCCATCGAGGTCGTAGTAGTACTGGGACATGGTGTCCCGGTCCAGGTACGAGTCGTCCTCGTCCGTGTAGTCGTTGCAGTCGTTGTCGAGGCCGTCACAGACCTCGTCTGCCCCGGGGTTCACGTCGGGGTTGGTGTCATCACAGTCGTCATCGGAGAGATAGCCGTCGTCGTCCAGGTCCGTCAGCTCCGGCGCGGTGTCCCCAGCGGGACCCGTCTCGAGCGCCGTGTCTGTCGCCCCAGCCTGCCCTGGCGCCTTGTCCCCTGAGCACGCCAGCAGCACAGCCAGCCAGAGGACAGAGAGCCCGGGGCTCTCACCGCTCATCCCGTCATTGCCGAGCGCCATTGAGAATCCTCCGCGAGCCACGCAGGTTCTCAAGATACCACGTCCCCGATTCCAGTGAAACCCAAAAAAAGAGGCCACGCCGAAGCGTGGCCTCTTTCTGTCCGCCAGCGTCGAGACTGGTAGACCGGCTCCTTGTTGCTGGTGCAACAAGGAGCCGAACGACTAGGGAGCCCAGCCACCCTGAGGGCCACCGAAGGCGCCCTGGTCGTTGGTCGAGCCGTCCCCGTCATCGTAGCCGGCGTCGGGGTTGCCCGCGTCCATCGAGGGCGAGGAGGCCCCGAGGTGCCAGTCGTCGTTGAAGGCGTCACCATCATCGGACACGTCGATGAACTCGGGGTCCTCGCTCAGGTTGCCGTCCGTGCCCGTGAGGTCGTCCGTGCCGTTGTAGTTGGTCGCGTTGCCGTAGACGTTGCTGTAGGCCGCGCCGAAGCCACCACCCGCGGCGAGCAGCACACCGGAGCCCGTCGCCGCGCCGTAGTTGATGCTGTTCAGCATGTAGGTCATCGCGTCGGCGCCGACCGAGAGGTTGCCACCGCCCGGAGAGTCGTTCCCGCCGAGGGTGACGTTGACCAGGCTGGCCTCGCCCGAGGAGGCCAGGATGCCGCCGCCGTCGCCCGCCGCCTCGTTCCAGGTCAGGAGGAGGTTGAGCGCCATCAGGTTTCCGCCGTCCAGCGCGATGCCCGCGCCGTCCGCCGCGGTGTTCTCGTTGATGAAGGTCTGCTGGATGTCCAGCACCGAGTCCTCATCGGCATAGATGCCGCCGCCGAGACCGCCGTAGTTGGCGAAGATCTTCAGCCCGCGCGCCGTGGGCGAGGCGTTGACCAGGCAGAGGCCGCCGCCGAACGAGCTCACGTAGTACGTGTCGCCGCCAGACGTGGACGTCGAGGCCTCGGGCAGCGCGTTGCCGATGATCGCCAGATCCATCAGCGTGGGGGAGGCGCCGCTGACGTAGACACCGCCACCGCAGTAGGTGGAGATGTAGTCGTAGCAGGTGTCGCCGGAGCCGCAGCCATAGCTGGCGGAGCTCGACGTGAGGTAGCCCTCGCCGCCCGTGAGCGTGAAGCCCGAGAGCGTGGCGTCGGCGTCCTCACCGCCATCGAAGGTGACCGCGGGGCTGCCCGTGCCGCTCGCGTCGATGGTCGTCGAGCCAGCGCCCTCGACGCCGATGACGGAGATGCCCTTCCCAGAGAAGTCGATGGCCTCGTCGTAGGTCCCGCCGTAGACCACCACGCAGTTGTCGGCGGCGTCGATGCCGTCCTGGATGGAGGTCCAGGGGCGATCGAGAGAGCCGTCGGAGCCGCCGGAGTGGCTGGCGTCCACGACCTGAGGCTCGTCCGGATCGCGATCATCGCAGTCCAGCGTGTTGTCCACGCCCTCTCCATCGCAGCTCAGCTCGGCGCCCTCAGGGTCGCCGAAGCCGTCACCGTCCGCGTCCGCGGTGACCCAGACCGCGTCGACCGCGTCCTCGTAGAAC
>CAZKWG010000751.1:0-3964 GCA_964556105.1 uncultured Enterobacterales bacterium
GAGATCGGGGGTCGGAAGCGCTTCCCGGCCGTCTTCGCGCTGTGGAAGGCTGCCAAGAAGGGCGAGACCGGCGCGGTGTGGGTGGCGCCCTGGGGCGTGGGCCGGCCGGGCTGGCACATCGAGTGCTCGGCGATGTCCGCCCACTATCTCGGGGAGAGCTTCGACATCCACGGCGGCGGCATCGACCTGGTCTTCCCCCACCACGAGAACGAGATCGCCCAGAGCGAGTGCGCCACCGGCACGCGGCCCATGGCCCGCTACTGGATGCACAACGGCCATCTGACGCTCGACTCCGGCAAGATGAGCAAGTCCATCGGCAACATCATCCGCATCCGGGACATCCTGGAGGAGGTGCCGGCCGAGGCGCTGCGGCTCCTGTACCTGGACGCGCACTACCGCAGCCCCCTGCCCTTCTCGACGGGTCGGCTGGAGGAGTCGCTGGCGGCCCTCGACCGCGTCTACCAGGCGCGCGAGACGCTGCTGGAGATGGCGGCGGGCTCGGACGAGGACAGCATCGCCGGGGTGATCTCCAGCTTCGGCCAGCCGGCGCGAGACCTCGCCGACAGCGCGGAGCGCTTCGTCGAGCGGTTCACCGACGCGATGAACGACGACTTCAACACCGCGCTGGCTCTGGGCTATGTGCAGGAGCTCACCCGCGCGGTGAACCGCTTCGGCAATCTGAAGAAGGCGCGCAAGCGCTCGGCGTCGCTGGCGAAGCCGGCGTTGGCCGCGCTCGATCTCGCGGAGCGGGTGCTCGGCATCGGCGGCCGCGATCCGGGCGTGTACTTCCAGGAGGTGCGCCAGAAGCGGCTCAAGGCGCTCGGGAAGACCGAGGCCGAGGTCGAGGCGCGGGTGGTCGACCGCTGGGCCGCGCGGCAGCGGAAGGAGTGGGCCGCCTCCGACGCGATCCGGGACGAGCTGGTGGCGCTCGGCGTCGTCTTGATGGACGGCGAGGGCGGTACGACCTGGCGCATGCGCGTGGGAGAGGCCGCTCCGTGAGGTTGATCCTCGCGACCCGCAACGTCCACAAGCTCACCGAGATCGCCGCCGCCCTGCGCGGCAGCGGCCTCGAGGTAGACGGCTTGGACGGCGTGCCCGGGCTGCCGGAGGACATCCCGGAGACCGGAGAGACCATGGAGGAGAACGCGCTTCAGAAGGCGCGTTTTGTCTTTGCGGTCTGCGGCCTGCCCGTGCTGGCCGACGACTCCGGCATCGAGATCCGCGCGCTGGGCTGGGCGCCAGGGGTCCACTCCAAACGTTGGACCCCCGAGGGCACGGACGAGGCGAACAACGCCCACCTGCTCCGGTCACTGGTGGGGAAGGCCGACCGCGGGGCGCGCTACCGCTGCGTGCTCGCCCTGGTCGCGCCGGGTCCGGCGGGTCCGGTCGAGGGCACCGTGGACGGGATCTGCGCCGGCACCATCGGCGAGACGCCGCTGGGGAGCGGCGGCTTCGGCTATGACCCGCTCTTCTGGCCGGACGACCGGCCGGGCGTCACGATGGCCCAGCTCACGATGGCGGAGAAGAACGCCATCAGCCATCGGGGCCGCGCGCTGAAGAAGCTGCCGGCGCTGCTGGAGCGGCTCTCCCTGGCGACCCGGCCTCAGGGCTCCTGACCGGGCTCGGCCGGGCGGCGCCGCAGCAGGGCGAGGATCAGGAGGAGGCCGCCGATGCCCAGCATCATGGCGGCGCTGGCCTTGCCCTGCCCGCTCAGATCGCCCTCCAGCGAGGGGAACAGGGCGGTGATGAACGGAAAGGCCAGGAGCCGGTCCGTGTGCTGGCTGTTGAACCACCACACGTAAGCGCCCGCGCCGAGGAAGAGGATCGGGGAGAGGAAGCGCGACATGATGGCGCGATAACCTGTGGCGCGCCCCTCAGCCGCCGTCCGGGATCGCCCGCTGCCCCCGATGGTGGAGCGAGACGGACAGCGAGGGCGCGGCGGCGTTGGCGCGGGCCTGCAGGGCGCCGCCCACGCCGAGGCCGAGCGCCCAGCCCTCGCGCAGCCACCAGGCGAGCTCGGGCATGAGCCCGACATAGGCGGTCTGGCCGGCACCGGCGATGTTCGTCTCCGTGATCTCGCCCAGGGTCTGCCAGACCGTGAGCGTCACGGAGGGCTGCAGCGCGCCGAAGGGGCGCCCCACCTGCGCCATCCCGGTGATGGTCGGATCGAGATCCTGTCCGGTGAACGCCACGAGACCGGCGCTCGCCACGAACCAGCCCTGCCCCAGCCCGCGCCCGAGCTGCAGCTCCAGCTCCCCTCGCGCGGCGCCCTCGGAGGGCCGATAGACCCAGTCCTCCCCGCTCGCGGCGGTCCCGCTGCCCACCGTCCGCGCCTCCAGCGCGCCGCCCAGACGGCCCTCGACCGCCAGCCGCCAGGTCCCGCGCAGGAGGCTCTGGCGGAGGCCGACCCAGCTCGTCCCGACGTAGAGCGCGGACGTGTCCTGCGCGGCGAAGCCCAGCGGGTTGGTGAAGCCCGTGAGCGTGAGCTGATCCGACAGCCCCAGCTCCGCGTAGGCGTTGAGCGCGTGATCCTGGAAGAAGGGCACCTCCTCGATGGCGCCATCGGCGAGGATGCCGTAGGGGCTGAGCAGCGTGCGGTCCCAGATCTTGGCGTAGTAGGCCCCCCGCGGCTGCGTCCAGGCGCCGGCCTGCGCCGTGCCCGAGAGGAGCAGCGTGAGCCCGATGGCCGCCCGCACCCTCAGAACGCCCAGGCGACCTTGAGGCGCCCGGTGAGGATGCCGCTGGGCGCGGACCCCACCGCGGCCTCACCGTCCAGCGCCTCGAGATCCCCGGTGTTCATGTTCCCGAACGCCGTGTAGAGCTCGCCCGCCAGATCGAGGCGCTTGATCTTCGCCGCCACGCCCAGGCTGGCGTTCGGCCCGAAGAAGGGCGAGTAATTGTTGCCGACGTAGTTGTCGTCGCCGATGTAGAAGAAGGTGCTCACGTCCGTCACGCCCAGCGCGAGGTAGGGCGTAAACTTCTCGGCGGCGTAGCCCGCCATGAAGTCCACGCCGAAGGTCGAGCCGACGTAGAGGTCGTCATAGGCGGTGTCACCCTCGACGAAGGGCGTGGCGATCTCGGCGACCGTCTTGATCGTCGTCGTGTGGAACCGCCCACCGAGCTGCACGCCGTTGTCCAGCTCGGCGCCCGCCCCGATCTCGCCGCTGAGGATGACGTTGCGCGTCCCCAGCAGCGTGACCGGCGGGAAGTAGGCGACGGAGCCGTAGGGGACGACCTTGCCGATGGCCGGCAGGGCGAAGGTCAGGCGCGGGCGCGGGGCCACCGGCGTCTTGTTCGTGTCCTCGGTCTTCGTGTACGAGAGGACCAGGCGGCGCTCACAGCTGATCGGCGGGATGCCGGCCAGCTCGATGCCGATGGAGCCGTGCCCCGGCTCAGCGGGGACCGGCGCGTGCAGCGGCGAGTAGGTCACCGCCAGCGAGACATAGTTCAGCAGGTAGTCGTTCTGCGCCTGCTCGGAGTAGTCGGCGGGCGTACCCTGGTCGGCGACCTCCTGGCAGGCGGGATCGATAGAGGCCAGGGCGGTGGAGAAGAGCAGGGAAAGCAGCATCATGGGACGTCCCTCAGGTTCGAGACTAGACTAACTAGTTGCACGCTGCGCCGTCGTCGATCCAGGCGGCGATGATGTCCACCACCTCGGCGTCGAGCGCGCCGGAGAGCGGCATCACGCCGCCGTAGGCGCCGTTATTGGCCATCTTGGCCCAAAGTACGCTGTTCTCGGAGTCCCCGGCGACCACCAGGACGCCGTCATAGCCCTGAGCCGCGACCCCCACGGTGGTCGCGCAGAGATCGGTCTCCACGTCCAGCCCACCCGAGCCGCCGCCCGCGGGGTGACAGGAGATACAGTGATCCTCCATGATCGCGACGACGCCGGCGTAGCCTTCCTCGTAGCTGGCGGAGTCACCGCCCTCGCCTCCCTTGCCGAAGATGGTGTCGTCGCAGCCAG
>CAZKWG010000752.1:0-3927 GCA_964556105.1 uncultured Enterobacterales bacterium
GGTCACGTGGACGCCACGCCGCTCGTTCATGTAGATCAGGTTGCGGTAGATGTAGATCCCCTCGGTCTTCTTCAGGAACCAGTTCGGATTGCCGTTCTTGTCCACATAGCCTTCGTTGTACCAGCCGCTGTTCTCCGAGTTCGCGACGACGATCCCGTCCCGGTTCTGAAAGACCCGGTTTCGGAACACGTGGATGTCGCTGCACCCGTCGTTGACGGTGATCCCCGCGAAGATCGTGTGACCCCAGATGACGTTGTCGCACACCAGCGTCGTCTCACCCGAGGTCGGTGTGCGGGGCCAGACCCCCTTCAGGTCGATGCCGTCCTCTGCATAGGCTGAGACCCCTGTGGTGGGCTTCCACGACGCGGGGTCGTAGTACTGCTGCATGTACCCGTACTCTGTCTCCCGACAGGTGGAGTCCCCGGGCGAAGCACACGGCTGAAGGAGCGTCGGTCCATCACACTCCCATCGGTAGCTCTGCAGCATCGTCGGCGCCGAGACCTCCACGCCACCGACCTCGACGTACCGACACCACTTGTTGTGCTGCCCGATACGATTCTTCTCGATGAGGTGTCCAGACGAGGCGCCCTGGGCGACGATGCCGTCGACCCCACGCGCCGCGTCGCCGGTCATCGTGTTTCCCGAGATCGTACAGTTGGTCGCCAGGAAGCCCAGCGTGATGTCCGCGCCGCCGCTGTCGTACCCGATCGACCGAAACGTGCAGTCCGTGACGGTGATCTGCTCGGGATAGGCTCCCAACGCGCAGATGGCGGCGATCTGGGCTACGACGGTCTCGCCGTACGGCGTGGCGTCCGTCTCCTTCACGCCGAAGCCCATCCCGGTGCCGGCGTGATCGGACAGCTCGAGGTGCGCGTAGTCGTGGTGCTTGGAGCCACCACGAACGCCAATCCCAGCTCCGAAGCCTCGAACCCGCAGGTGGCTCATCGAGACGTGGCAGCAGCTCAGGAGCAGAAGACCGACACGCAGATCGGCATATTGAGGCTGATCGCTGCTCGTCTCGGAGGCCGGGCGGCCGTCGATGATTGGATCAGCGAGGAGGGTCGAGGGTCGCGCAGGGTCGATCTCTGGATAGGCCGTGACGATCAGGGGCGCAGCGGCGGTGGCCTTGAAGTCCTGCAGCGTGAAGATCGCCCGGTCTCCGAGCGCGCTCTCGGGCGGATCGGCCCAGTTGATGGCGCGCGTGTAGGGATAGACGAGGAACGAGAGCTCTTCTGACCCGTCCCAGATGCGGCCCCGCCGAAGGTACACCTCGGCCCCCTCGACGCAGGGCCGGTCCGTAGCGCCGCCATAGACCTCCTCGTTCAGCCACTGCTCCACCCGTCGCAGGCTCCGCCACGGGGTGATGCCCCACTCGATGGAGCCGCCGGCGTAGCCGACGATCGCCCAGGTACCCGAGCTCCTGTCGTCACCCTCCACGGCGTCCACGAAGCGTTGCCCCGCCCAGATGGAGGTCTCGCAGGCGCAGACCTCCTCTGGCGCGATGTGGGAGGGCGCGACGTCGCGGAGAGGCGCCCGGCCGGAATTGACCGCCGCGAAGGCACGGCGGCGCTGCCGGACGGTTCGCGCGCGCCTCGCGAGGACGCGCGCGCGCGCCCCGAGGACGGCCAGCACCGCGCCCCAGGCCTCCGCGCCCATGCGCACCTGCTGGCCCACGATCGCGGCGGCGAGCTCCGGCGTGAGCTGCATCGCCCCCGCCAGCCACGTTCCGTCGACGGTGTGTTGGGTGGGCTGGGCGGCGATCTGCTGAGACACCGGCGCCGCGGCGTCACAGGAGCATTGTTCGTCGCCAGGGTTCCGAAAGCCCGCCCAGAGATCCGACTGGGGCCGGACCTCCCCTTTGCAGCCGCCAGGCTTCTGTCCCGGCGTCGCCCAACGTTCGGGCGAGAGCGAGCAGGACGGCGCGTCCGGCTCACCGGACAGCGCCACCTGAGACCAGTCGATGCCGGGCAGCCTCATGGCGACCTCACGTACATGCGGCCCCCCGACATCGCCAGGGTGGCGCAGTGATTGGAGATCGGGTCGGGTCGCTCAGGGACCATCGGAGACACGAGAGAGCGGCCGCCGCCGAGGAGGAGGTGGGCGAGGAGCAGGAGCGAAGGCGCAGGAGCACCGTCAGAGGGCCCCCAGGGTGGAGCCCAGGACGAGGAAGGCCGCGCCGGCGTCCTCGCCGCCCTCGTCGTCCCATGCTGCGCCGATCAGGATGTCGGCGAGGCCGTCGCCGTCAGTGTCGCCGGCTGTGCCTACGGCTGTGGCCGCGCCAGCGTCTGGTGGGCCAAGGAACTGGACGGCTGCCTGGTCCAGCGTTTGCGCGCCGCTGATGGGGCCGTAGAACAGCCAGGCGGCGCCTTCGCCAAAGGAGTAGCCGAAGAGCAGGTCATCGAAGCCATCGCCATCCACATCACCGGCCATGCTCGAGGAGCCAACGTGCGAGTCACCGTCGGCTTCCCCACTGAAACTGGCGTCGGCCTCGTTCACGTCAAGGTGACCGGTCGCGGGGCCGAGGACGAGCCAGGCTGTGCCGATCTCGCCTGGTCCGTAGGCGCCGGCCAGGAGGTCCGGTGAGCCGTCGCCGTTGACGTCGCCGCCATCGCTGATGGTGCCTCCGAGCGCGTCTTTTCTCCCAGCGCCTACCACCTTCAGGTCAGCGTCGGCCAGGCTCATCGTCCCGGTCACGGGCGAGTGGACGACGTAGACCGCCCCTGCCTGGAAGCCTCCTTCACAGTTGGCGTGGGCGCTGGCCAACAGGTCGGGCAAGCCGTCGCCGTCCATATCCCCGATATGTCCAGCCTGGTGGCCCGCCCCGTCGCCTGCGTCTTCACCGAGCAGCGTCGCGTCGGCTTCTCCCAACCATCGTTCGCCCGAGACCGGGCCCAACACCAGCCAGACCACGCCGACGCTGAGGCCGTACTCTTCTTCATCCTCCCTCACGTAGTTGGAATCCTCCGACTCCGTGGCGCAGGCGCCTACGCTGCTGATCAGGCCGGGGACGTCGTGCCCCTGGCCGCCGATGAGCAGGTCTTCGAAGCCGTCGCCGTTGACGTCGCCAGGGCCTGCGACTGCGCTCCCTGCGTGGTCATTGGACTCTGAGCCCGTCAGCAGCGCGTCCCCTTCCTCGGGAAGGGAGCGTTCGCCCAGAGCAGGTCCAAGCACCAGGACCGCGCCTCCCGTATAGTCTTCGCCCAGGCCCATCGCGCCCAACAGCAGATCTGGGTAGCCGTCGCCGTCAGTGTCGCCTGCGCTCGTGAAGGGGGATTGGTCCGAAGTCCAGCGAAAGAGTCCATCTACGTTGGGAATCAACCGTACGTCTGCCACTGCAAGGTCTACATGAGCCGCCGCCGGACTCAGAACGCAATATCCATAGTCCCGTCCACCAGCCGACACGATGAGGTCATCCTGTCCGTCGCTGTTGAGATCAACAGGACCACCGAAGGATGTCCCGACCCACTCCGTATCGCCACCACCGACGAGCCTGGCGTCGCTCGCGGACAGGTCGAAGGTCAGGGGCGACGTCTCCTCAACGCCAGAATCTGCAGTGTCCGGCGCAGCGGTATCCGAAGAGTCGGTTTCGATCAAGCTGGTGTCTGCGCTGTCTTCCGAGGTATCTGTAAGCGAATGGCTGTCTTTCGCCATGTCGCCACAGCCTGCCCCACACAGCGTGAGGAAGACCGCAACCCAGCAGTGTTCGTGTACCGCAGCTTGTTTGGGTGTTAGCTCTGTAAACAGTGGCGTCATTCGGCTGGACCTTCATAGGCGCCGATATCCGTCATCCCGTCGGAGACCGGGTCGCCATTGTAGTCGGAACTCAGGGAGAGGTCCCGCGATGAACGGTAGTGGTTGACGCCTGCGGTCGTGCTGCTCATCGTACACAGCAACGACGCGGTGTCGGCGATGTCGAACCAGCCGGCA
>CAZKWG010000753.1:0-3916 GCA_964556105.1 uncultured Enterobacterales bacterium
CGGCGCAGGCCACCGCCTGGTGGATTCCGAAGAGAAGGGTAAGGTTTCAGTGGATTCCCTCACGCTCGAGGATATCCGCCGCGCGGATGCCCTCCCAGGTGCTGGCGATCTTGATGAGCACACGCTCGCGCGAGAGGCCGGCGGCCTCGTACCAGCCGATCAGGCGGCGGGCGCGGGCGACGGTGGCGTCGGTGTCCCAGGAGAGGCGCGCGTCCACCTCCGTGGACACGCGGCCGGGGATGACCTCGAGGATCTGGCGGCCGAATTCCACGGCGAGCCGGTCCACGGCGAGGGTGGCGATCTCCGCCTCGCTGGCGCCGGGGCCGGCCAGGGCCTGGGCCTGCAGGAGCGCCTCGTCCACCACGCCGGCGTAGGCGGGCATCTTCGCCGCGCTGGCGATCAGGCTCGGGTTGGTCGTCGCGTCCTGAGGGCGCAGGCGCTCGATGGCGCGAAGCTCGCCGGTGTCGGCGACCACGACGGTCATCGCGCGAAGCTGCTCGAGCAGCGAAGATCCCGTCTCGCTCTGTCCCATGTCCTGGTCCTCCGTCGTGGAGCCCTGAGCTTAGCGCGCCCCCCCGGACCCGGCCAAGGCAGAAGCGGGCCCGCGCGCAGCCTTCGCGGGCGCGGCGTGTTAAGCGGCCCCTCACACCAAGGAGCCCTCATGGACTGCCCGATCGACGCGGTAACCCTCGTCCACCGCCGCCTCGAGGCCGACGTGAACGTCGCGAGCTGCCCCGTCTGCAGCGGCGTATGGCTGGACGTCGAGGAGCTCGAGGCGCTGCGACGCGCGCATGCGCACGATCGGGCGTCGGCGGTGCCGGACAGCGTCGCGGCGGCCTACGCCATGGCCGCGCAGGAGCAGGCGCCCCCGGGCCCCTGCCCCTTCTGCGAGCAGCCGATGGAGCGCAGGGAGTACGGCTATTTCTCCCAGGTGATCATCGACGCCTGCCCGCGCGGCCATGGCGTCTGGCTGGACGCGGGCGAGCTCGAGTCGCTGGAGGGCTTCTTCGCCCGTCAGCAGGCGGACGCGGTCGAGGAGACCCCCGCCCGCACCCTCTGGGCGCGCTTCGTTGCCGCCCTGCGCGGGGACGAGCCGATCGCCTGAGCGCCCGGGCCCTCCCCTGCGCGGGCCGTGGCCTACTGCCCGCTGGTGCCGAGGGCCGAGCTCGCCGCGTACATCTTCAGCAGCTCGTTGACGTCGAGTCGCTGCACGCTCGCCCCGTTGTCGCCGCCCGGCAGCACGACGATGCGCTTGCCGTTCAGCTTCTCGGCGATCTTGCGCTTGACCATGACCCGGCCGCCGGCCCCGGCCAGCGCGTCGTTCATCTCGCGGATCCCCTCGGCGTTGGCCGACTTCTCGGCGAGGATCGCCTCCGCCTCCTTCTGCCGCGTGATGAAGTAGGCGTCCGCCTTGAGCATCGACTCCTGCGCCAGGCCGTTCTCCTGGGCGATGCGCTGGTCCACCTCGCCGCGCGTGGCCTCCAGCTTCGCCTCCCACTCCCGCTTGACGTTCTCCGACGCGCTGCGGGCGGTGTTCGCCTTCTGGTCGTAGACCTTGCGGTCGTTGATGGCCGCCTGATAGCGGTCGTGGAAGCGGTGATCGCCCAGGATGACGTTGTCGCAGCGCACGCCGTACTGCGCGAGCTGCTCGTCCAGCACGACCCGCGCCCGCTCGGCCGCCTCGAACTTGCGACCCGTGTAGATGTCCTCGCTGGACAGCTCGTTGAGCACGTCGCGCACGATCGAGCGCGCCATGGGCCGCACGATGCGCTCCTTGAGGCTCAGATCGTCCCGCGCCACGCTGGTGAGCACGTAGGGCGCCTTGTCCGGCTCCAGCCGGTAGAGGATGGTGACGTCCACGCCGACGTCGTTCCCGTCGCGGGTCTTGAACTCCAGGTCGTCCTTGCCCGGGCGATCCCCCTGGTCTGGAGAGGCGACCATGGTGAGCGTCTGGGCCTGGGTGGAGAAGACGTACCAGTCGGTGATCAGCGGGGGCAGGATGTAGGTCGCGCCGGGGGGGCGGTACTCGGGGTCCAGCCCGGTGAGCAGATTGACGACGACGCCGACCTCGTTGGCCTCGGTGGTGTGGACGGCGCAGCCGCTCTGGACCATCAGCAGGCCGAGCAGGGGGAGGGCCAGGTCTCGTGCGCGCATCAGCGACCTCCGACGTCGAACATGCGCAGGGTTTCGTTGAGGTCCAGCACGTTGGTGCCGCCCTGGCCGCCCTGCACGAAGATGACCTCGATCCCGTCCAGCACCTCGGCCATCTCCAGGCCGACGAGGTTGTCCGAGCCGGCGCCGACCTTGTAGGCGGCGTTCTCCAGCTCCGTGCCCCGCGCGTTGGCCAGGGCCACCAGCAGGTCGCCCTCCGCGCGCTTCTTGCGGCTGTAAAGATCCGCTTCCGCCTTGATCTTCGCCACCTCGGCCGCGCCGCGCTGCTTCTCTACGTCCACCACCGCGCTGCCCTCGGCGTCCAGCTTCTGGCGCAGCGCCTCCATCCGGGAGGCCTCGCCCATGGACTGGTTCGTGAACACGAGCTGATCCTGGACCTTTCGCTCCTCGATCTGGCTCTGGTACTCGCTCAAGTAGGCGTACTGGCGGATGAGGACGTGGTCTACCGAGAGCCCGAGCTCCGTGAGGTCCTCGTTCAGCCGGACCCGCGCCCGCTCCGTGGCCTGGACGCGCAGCTGCTCGTTGTAGAAGTCCTCCGCCCGCAGCTTGCCGAGCGCCTCCTTGAGCGCCTGCGAGGCCTTCGGGATGAGGGCGTTGTCCTCGAAGAGCCGGCCAGGGCCCACGTGGGTCATCACGCGGTAGGCGTCGCTCACGCGGTAGAGGATGGTCGCGTCGATGCGGATCTTGGAGCCATCCGAGGAGTCCACCTCCAGCGAGCGGATGGAGCGCGCGTCATCCCCGGCCATCTCGCTCTCGGCGGTCCCGTCGTTGAGGGTCAGCGTCTGGACGACGGTGGGGAAGCGGATGAAGGTCACCCCCGGCCCCGTGAAGTACAGGCGCGGGCCGTGGTACGGCGTCTCCTCCAGACCGCCGCCGTAGCGGGACTGCTTGATGCCGACCTCGAAGGGCCGGACATAGGTGGTGAAGCTGGAGAAGATGAGCGAGAGCGCGACGGCGCCGCCGATCACGAAGGCCAGACGTCGGCCCAGCGTGCGACCTCGGGGGGGAACGTCACGCTGCTCGCGCAGCGTCTTCAGGAAATCCAGGCGACCCATGGGTCCTCCTCGTGTCTCAGGGGATGCGCTCCAAGGTGGGCTGCTCGTCGGCCAGGCGCTTGATCAGCGCCTCGCGTGACGGGGCCGTGCCCGGCAGGAGCCGCGGCAAGGCGTTGCCCAGGAGCGCGAAGATGCCGATCATCAGGGGAAAGTCGATGGCGGGCGGGATGGGAGAGAGGCGCGAGGCGAGCCAGCTCAGGGGGAGCGTGAGCAGGCCCACGATCACCGCGGAGAGCGCGGGGGTGTCCACGATGCGCGTCACCCAGCGGCCCTCCCACCCGGCGCGCGCGGCGGCGTAGCGGCCATACTCGCGGGCCAGACGTCCCTCGACCAGCCCGCGCAGGGCGCTCAGGTAGTGGTCGCCGCGGTCGGCCTCGGCGAAGGCCGGCGCGACGGCGTCGAAGTACGCGGAGATCGCCGCACGGAGCTCGGCCTCGGACGTGCGGCCCGCCCGCCGCTCGCCCTCCAGCAGCGGGACCAGGTCCGCGAGCACGCCGGGCAGCTCGAGGTTCGCCTCCGTCCAGGGCTCCTCCCCCGCCAGCCTGCGGATCCGACCGGCCTCCGCCGCGAGGTTCTCCCCAGCCGCCTCGAGCGGCTCCAGGACCTGCCGCACATAGGCCGGGTGGAGGACGTAGGCGCCGAAGAGGCCGAGCGCGAGGCAGGCCAGCGGCGTGGAGACGGGCCGGGTC
>CAZKWG010000754.1:0-3898 GCA_964556105.1 uncultured Enterobacterales bacterium
CGTCCACGACCTCGATGCGGTCATCGCTGGAGAAGTAGACGATGCCGTCCTTGACCACCATGCGCGGACGCCGGATCGGCCGGTTCACCGCCTGGATGGTGAACTCCACCTTGCCGAGCTTCTTGAACAGGGTGACCTCGCCCACATCCGTGATCACCCAGAGCTTCTCGTCGGCGTCCAGGGCGAGATCGATGTCCTCGTAGCCCTGGCCCATCTGCCCGCTCTCGATGACCGCGCCGTAGCGGAAGCCGTCCGGATCGTAGGCGACGACCTCGTAGCCGAAGGCGAAGAGCAGCTTGCCGCCGGGGCCGAGGCTGGCGGCCTTGGGCGTGCCGTCCTTCATGTCGAAGCGCACGACCTCGTTGGCGTCCAGCGAATAGCCGAAGACCTGGTTCTGGATGACGGCGTAGAGTCGCTCCTTCTGCGGGAGCCAGACCAGATAGGCGGTGCCGCCCAGCGCGGGCTCGATGCTCTCGCGCGTCTGGACGGTCCAGCTGACCTTGGGCTTGCCCTCCTCGTCGAAGATCTGGATGCGGCCCTTGGCGTCCATGGCTGCGAAGCGGTCGCCGTCCTTGCCGGGGATGACCTCCACCGCGACCGGGCTGAAGAACTGCCCGGGGCCCTCGCCAGGGGCGGCGCCGCTGACGTACCACTTGCGCCCGACATTGAACCAGGCGTCGGTGATGTCGGCCTTCGGACCCCACTGTTTGACCGGGCGACCGTTCTCGGCGAAGAGCTGGATGCGGTTGTTGCCCGTGTCGGCGACGTAGACGTTGCCGGCCGAGTCCATGTCCAGGTCCAGCGGCTCGTCGAAGCCGCGCAGCGCCCCGGGCTCCCAGCCGGGCTGACCCCAGTAGGGGACGTTCCGGCTGCCGCCGCCGATGAGCTCCTGGTAGGCCTCGAAGATCTCCACCACGTCCTGGAGCGCGCGCGCCTCGTCGCCCACGGCCCGGAGCTGCGCCATCTGGAAGGAGGGGATGACGTTCGGGTCCTTGAGCTTGCGCGCCGCCTCCTGGGCGCGCGGGTCCGAGACGTTGCCCTGCGCCCGGTAGCCGTCGGCGACCAGGGCCTTGACCTTGTCGCGGAGGTAGGGCGCGCCGTCGGCGACGGCGTCGCCGATGAAGTCCAAGGCGGCGGAGTCGCCGAACTGAGCGGCCTTGTAAGCCGTGTATCGCTCGTCCAGCGCCGTGTCGAAGGCGGCGCGCAGCCGCTCGGCGTCCTTGGACTTCTGCCAGCCCTCCAGCTTGCCCAGCCCGGCGCGGTCCACGAAGTCCACCGCGGCCTCGGCGATGAACAGGTCGGAGAACACGGTGCCCTCGAAGCTCTGCTTCACCTCGACCTTGACCTTGCGACCCTTGATCGAGGCGCCCTTCTCGCCCAGCGGGATGTCGTAGCGCTTGGGCACGTCGTCCAGGCGCACGGTCCCGCCCACCGGCTTGTCGTCCACATAGATCTGGACGATGTGCGGCCGGCTGTACTCGCGGAAGCTGCGCGCCCCGTTGGACAGGTTGCCCGGCCAGAGGGAGAGCGTGCGCATCTCCGTGGCCTTGCCGAGGTCGAGTTCGAGCCAGGCGCCCTCGCTGGTCACGGGCACGCCCTCGGCCCAGCCGCTCTTCAATAGGCCGTCGAAGGCCGCGCTGGCGGCATGCTTGCCGGAGTCGTTCGTGAGCTCGCTGGACGCGCGCGACGCGGCCAGCGCGCCGGCCAGGGACAGGAGAAGTACCACCATGGGTTGCCTCCGTGGAGCGGGCACCTTACCGTCCAACACCGCAGCCTGCCAGGGGATGCGCGCCGAGACCGCCCATGACGCCACAATTCCTTCACCGTTCCGTCGTCCTCGTGACCCTCCTGTGCGCAGCGCGCGCCTTCGCCGCGCCGATGCAGGCGGATCTGCACCTGGACACGCTCACGCAGCTCTACACCCGGGGGCTCCCCCTCGACGCGCCGACGGGCCTGGAGGCGGGCCTGCCGCAGCTCCTGAAAGGGGGCACCAACGTCGCCGTCTTCGCCCTCTGGCCCCCGCGCAACGTGGACGGCCGCGCCCGTGTCATGGCCCTGCTCGATCGCTTCGAGCAGGAGGACGCGCGTCTTGGGGCGCTCGAGCTGGCGCGCACGCCCGCCGATGCCCGCCGCATCGCCGGTGAGGGGCGCGTCGCCGGCCTCCTCTCGCTGGAGGGCGCCCACGGCCTCGGCGACGACTGGATGGACACCCTGAACCTGCTCGCCGAGCGCGGCCTGTCCATGATCGGCCCCGCCTGGAGCTTCAGCACGCGCTTCGCCGGCAGCTCGGGCGATGAGGGCGGGGGCCTCACGGAGGAGGGCCGGCTCCTGGTGGCCCGCTCACGCGAGCTGGGCATCCTGCTGGACGTCTCCCACCTGAGCCGCGCCGCGACCCTGGAGATCTGCAAGGACAGCCCGGTCCCCGTCGTCGCCTCGCACTCCTCGGCCTACGCGCTCGCCGCGCGCGGGCGCAACCTCACCGACGACGAGATTCGCTGCGTCGCCGCCACCGGCGGCGTGATCGGCGTGAATTTCCACCGCAGCTTCCTCGGCGGCAGCGGTGATCTCTCCGAGGCCGCCGATCACCTGGACCACCTGCGCGCGGTGGGCGGAGACGGCTGCGTCGCGCTGGGCAGCGACTATGACGGCCTCATCAAGACCCCCGCCGGCCTGGAGGACGCGTCCACGCTGCCCGCCCTATGGGAGGAGCTGCGCCGCCGGGGCTGGACCGAGGCCCAGATCGCCGGCGTCCGCGGCGAGAACTTCCTGCGCGCCTGGGAGCGCGCGCAGCGAGCGAGCTCAGCGAACTAGGTGATCTAGTGCTCTGCGCGCCCGCTCACTCCGACCAGCGCATGATGGCCAGGTCATCGTCGTGGCCGATCAGGCTGAGCGTAGGGCAGGGGAGATCGAAGGGGGCGAGCGAGGTCTCCGCCCAGGGGTTCAGGTAGGCGCGCCCGCGGACCTCGGCGGGGCTCTCGGAGGTGCGCTCGAGGAAGAGCACGCCGGAGACCGAGCGGTAGAGCGGATCCCGGTAGAGGCTCGGGGCGTCCGAGGGCGAGAACGCGCTCTCCAGCGAGGGCGCGGCGCCGGCGGTGGTCTGCCAGGTGGGGCGGCCGTAGAGGAGCTCGCGCAGGTAGCCGCGCGGCAGGCGCCAGGGCTGGTCCGCCACGCAGCAGACCAGGACCGGGGCGGTGTTTCCTTGCAGGCGGAGGCGGTCGAGCTCGCTGACCATGCGGGCGCCGACGGCCTCGAGGACCCGGTGGGCCTGGAAGGGACCGAGGGCGAAGGCCAGGATCGACTGGCCGCGGCGGGCGTTGTCCCCGGTGAGGGAGAACTCGATGGAGATGTGCTCGTCTTCGTAGGCGGCGTAGCGGCCGGTCCAGGCGCCGCGCTCGACCTCGCGAAGCCAGAGCTCGACGGCCTGGCGGACGGGCTCGGGATCGAAGTCGTGCGGGAGCCAGCGGTGGATGACCAGGCCCACGCGGCTGCGCGCGCCGACGCGGCCGAGGGCGGCGCGAAGGCGGTTGATCGCGGCGCGGTCGGCCTCGGGGCGCACCTGGCGGATGAACGAGAGCACCAGCGCGTGCAGAGAGCGACCGTCCGGCGTGCGCAGGTGCAGACCGGGACCCGGCCAGGCCAGATCGGGGACGGTCCAGCCGTGCGCGCTGAGCATCCCAGAGACGGAGGCCTCGGCGAAGCCCTGGAAGAAGCGTCGATTGTCCAGGCTTCCCAGCGCCTCGGCCCAGCGGGTGCGCACCGAGGGGCCGACGTGCTCGGCGATGTCGTCGAGGCGGGCGCGGACCGGCGCGCCGTCATCGTCCGCGACCTGCCGCGCAAAGCTGTACTTTGCCCCGGAGAGCCTCCGGAGATCAGTGAGCAGCGCCTCGGGAAACAGGGT
>CAZKWG010000755.1:0-3894 GCA_964556105.1 uncultured Enterobacterales bacterium
GCCCGCGCGGCACCCTCGCCCCGGGCGCCCGCGCCGACCTCGTCGTGTGGGACCTCCCCCACGAGCTCGCGCTCCTCCAGCCGTGGGGCGCCCCGAAGACCCATCTCGTCCTCCGCGCGGGTCGCCCCATCGCGGGCGCCACGTCGCGGCCCGTGGGCCCGGCCGGGTCCGTGGCCCCCGCGGAGGATCGGCACGCCGAGGCGCCCACCGTGCGCCCGCACGCGGGCGTCGCTCCCTGTCCCGACTGCGGCGGGTCGGCGCTCGTCCGCGTCGAGGCCAGCCAAGTTATTGGGGCGTGCACCTGCTGTTGGTGGGCGGAGGTGATGGGATGATCCGCGGCGGACATTCCCCCGGGGGAATGAGGCGCGTCGAGGCTGGACGCGCGCGGAGGTGGTCGGAATGGTCATGGTGCAACAGTGCGGGAACACGCGCTTCCGAGCTGCCACCGCTCCCTGCAAACGGCGAATCTGGCAGGAACTACCTGAACCAGGACCGCATGGCCTTCACTTTCGGATGCTCGGTGCCCAGGACGCGCTCCAATCGGTCGCAGGCCTCACGCATGCGGCCAAAGCCGTCGGGCTTGCCCAGGTCGCGCAGGCAGCGGCCAAGCTCGAACTGGCTGATCGCCGTAGACGAGTGCTCGGGGCGTAGCGTCTTCTCCTCGATGGCCAGGGAGCGCTCATAATAGACCAGCGCCTCGGCGTACTTCCCCTGGAGCGCCAACGCCTGACCGATAGCGTTCAGGGTGATCGCCGTGTCCGGGTGCTCTCGGCCCAGCAACTTTTCCTTGATGACCAGCGCGCGCTGGTAGTTGTCCAATGCCTCGGCGCAATTCCCCTGGCTCGCCAGCACCTGGCCGATGTAGTGAAGCGTGTTCGCCGTCCAAGGGTGCTCAGAACCTAGCGTCTTCTGCTGGATGGCCAGCGAACGTCTGTAATAGGCCAGCGCCTCGGCATACAACTCCTGGTTTGCCAGGGCCTGGCCGATGGACTGGAGCACGCTCGCCGTCTCCGGGTGCTCGGGGCCCAGCGTCTTCTCCTTGATGGCCAAGGAGCGCACGTAGGCTTCCAGCGCCTCAGCGTACTGCCCCTGGCTCGCCAACGCCTGGCCGAGGGCGGTGAGCGTAATCGCTGTCTCCGGATGCTCGGGCCCCAGCGCACTCTCCTTGATGACCAGAGCGCGCCGGTAGTTGTCCACTGCCTCAGCGTCCTTCTCCTGGCTCGCCAACACCTGTCCAATTGCGTGAAGCGTAATCGCTGTCACGGGGTGCTCGGGGCCCAGCGTCTTCTCCGTGATGGCCAGAGAGCGCTGGTGGTAGCCCAGTGCCTCGGAGTATTGGCCTTGGCGAGCCAGAGCCTGGCCTCCCTCATTATAGAAGTGCGAGGCCCACAGCGTCTCGCCAAGGCTGGGAGCCAGAACCGCGCACAAGGCCAGGCAGTCGGCGTCTCGGGCCATGGATCTGTAGTGCTGCGCCAACTTGAGCGCGATGCAGAGGTGCCACTCCGGGCTCTGGCCGTCGAGTTTCCTGGCCGCCTCGGCCAGATGCGACGCTAGGGGCGCCAGGGCGCGCAGAGCCATCATCTCCGACGCGGTAGCCCAGGCGACGAAACCCAGCGTCTCCTTCACAGCGTTGGAGGCCGTCTCGCCGCCTCTGGCGCGGGCGTAGGCGCCGACGACGCGGTGGAGGAACGGCAGGCCTGCCACATCGAGCTGCACCAGCCCGAGCCCGACAAGGCGTTCAAGCGCCGCGATACCCACCTCGTCGGACATCGCCTCGCCGGCCATGCGCGCCGCCGCGTTGAAGAGCACATCGCGCGGGATCGGAGCAGCTGCGAACCAGCCTCCGACCCACAACATCCGCATCGCGTGGGCGTCAACCTCGTCGGCCTCGTCGAGCAGGCCCACGCTGGCGTCGAACAGGCGTCGTAGGCTGGAGTCCTTGCCGAGCAGCTTCGGGACACCCTTCTCGTCGAAGAACGGGACGACACCCTTCTTTCGGACCTCGGCAAGCAGCATCGCAGGCGTCCGCACGCCCTTCGCCAGGATCTTGGCGGCGACCGCGAGCGCCAGCGTGAGGTAGTCTAGCTCCCGGCACAGCTCCTCGGCGCTGTCCGGCGGGTTTCGCGCGGCCTCGGTGCTTCCAAGCAGAAGCTCCAACGCCTTCTCTGGCGGCAGTCGGTCGACGTTGATGCGACGGACACCCTCCAGGTCCGTGAGGCGTGTGGTGACGAGGACGCGGATCCATGGACCCGCGGGGACCAGTTGAGGCCAGCCTTCTGGGTGGTCCACGTTGTCGAGGACCAGCAGGACGGCGCCGGTGGCGCGCTCCAGATGCTGCTTCACGGCCACGACCCGCTCGGGCACCGTCGCGCCAGCCTCGGCTCCAAGCCGCAGCGGGTCATCGGCCAGCGCTGCGAAGGTCGCCGAGGGGTCCTCCCCCTCCGCATTCACCCAGCAGATGTGCTCATAATCGCCGAGGTGCCGATGCGCGTACTCGCACGCGAGGGTCGTCTTTCCGACGCCGCCGAGACCCGTCAACCCGCCAGACCTCGCCGCCCGTTGGTCGAGCGCGACCTGAGCACCGCCGAGGAGCAGGCTGTGGATCGCGGCGAGTTCCGTCTCGCGGCCCACGAAACGATCGGGCCGCGGGGGGAGGTTCGCCTTGCGGGCGTGTGCCGACGTCTGACGCCCTTCCGGAGTCGGCTTCTCGGCCGGAAGGGCTACGGAGGGGGGATGATCACCAGCGTCGTGGCGTTCACACCAGCGCGCGTCTTGATTAGCGGCTTGGCGGTGTGGGTAATCCCCTCGAGCTCATACGCGCTCTGGCCCATCGCAACGGCGTCCTCCAGCGTCCTGTCATGGCCGAGCGCCTGATAGAAGCCGTCCGAGAATAAGATCCCGGCACGGTCGTCCACGGGCCCGCGCATGCCCACTACCGCTGAGATGTGCTCAGCAACGGCTTCCGCCTGATCTTCGGAGTAGCAGGCGTTGAGGACGACGCACTGGACATGGTCCTTGAACAGCTTGAAGAGCGAGGCGAGCGCTGCCGCCGGCACGCGCTGGTGGGCACCGTTCTGACCCTCCAGCACTAGGCCGTCGGGCGCGCCGTGGCCTGAAAAGTGGACAATGGTTGGTTTGTGGCGCAGCAGCTCCTGGCGCAGGTCACCTGTCCGCACCGCCCAGGCCGAGACTAGGTCGAAATGATCGCGGAGGGCAGACATCTGCAGTCGTTCACTGATTCCACGAATCTCGTGGTCGAGCGCCAACTTGCCGGTGTCGGTCGGGTTGGCGGCAAGAAAGAGGATCTTCGTTCGCTTATCCAAGTTGCCTCCAGATGGAGCGTCCTCTTCGATGGACAGGATGCGAAATCCTGCCAGCAAAGGAAGATCGCCGGTCTTGTGGAGTCTAATGAGTGCGGCTGCGAGCTCAGGTGAAATCTCCAGCCCGACCCGGACGCTCCCACGGGATAGTCGAGGAGTAGGAAGATTCAAGAGTCCCGTATGGAGACGAAGATCCCACTCCAGGGCGCTGATCTCCGCGGCTCCGATGTCCGAAAATGCCGCATCTATAGTGATTGTGAGCGCCCGAGAACGTTCATGGCTGAGTGAGGCGGCTCGATCCGCCTCATCGATCTCGGCGAGGAGAGCCGATGGCTCCTGCAGGCGCCGTCGAAGCAGTGCCGCAGCAAGATCTAGCGCAAGAGGAAGGTTCCCTAATCGTCGGGAGAGCGCACGCGCAGCTTCACGTTCTTCCGGTGGGAGGTCCCTCTCGTTCAGCAAAAGGAGTGATAGTGCGACGTCTTCCGGCAACGGATCGACGCGCATCCTGGCCACCCAGGAAAGATCATCACGCCGCGTCGTGATCAACACCTGGATCTGTGGGCTGGTCGGCACC
>CAZKWG010000756.1:0-3891 GCA_964556105.1 uncultured Enterobacterales bacterium
CAGCCCTGGATGAACCGCGAGCCCTGGGGCACGATGATGACGTTGATCAGCGCCGTCTCGTCGATCATCTCGACCATCTTCGTCTTCATCTCGGGCATGGTGGTGCTGAACCTCATGCTGATGAGCGTGCTGCGGCGGACGGGCGAGATCGGCGTCCTCCGCGCGCTCGGGCTGAAGGCGCCGGGCGTCGTCGCCCTCTTCGTCATCGAGGCCCTGCTCATCGCCGCCATCGGCGGCGCCCTGGGCGTCCTGCTGGGCACCCTCCCCAGCCTCTACCTCGAGACCCATGGACTGGACCTGGGCACTGCGGTGTCCAAGATGCCAGACACCGTCCCCGTCAACCGCATCTTCCGCGCCGACTGGTCGCCCGGCGTCGCGCTCAGCGCGTTCGGGCTCGGGCTGCTCATGGCCCTGGTCGGCTCCGCCTCCCCCTCTTTCCGGGCCGCGCGCATCCAACCTGTAGAGGCGATGCGAGCGAAGAGATGAACATGACCCGTCGAACCCTGGTTACTGGCCTCCTGCTCCTGCTCGCTGCCCCCAGCCTCACCCTCCTCGCGCCCCAGGAGGCCGAGGCCGCAGAGGCGCTGCCCACCGTGGACGATCTGCTGAAGCGCCTCGACGCCAACATGACCTTTGACTCGCGCACGTCCGAGATGACCATGACGGTCACCAAGGCGGGCCGGGCGAAGACCTACCAGATGCGCTCCTATGGTCGCGGCGCCGATGAGGCCGCCATCGAGTTCATGGCCCCCGCGCGCGACGCCGGGACGCGCATGCTCAAGAAGGGCGGCGAGCTCTGGATGTACCTCCCCTCGGTGGAGAAGACCCAGCGCCTGTCCGGGCACATGCTCCGCCAGGGCATGATGGGCTCAGACTTCTCCTATGAGGACATCCTCGAAGCCTCGGACTGGCGCACGAAGTACAAGGGCGCCATCACCGCGGAAGAGCCGGTTGACGGCGCGCTCTGCTACAAGGTCGAGCTGACGGCCCTCAGCCCCGATGTCACCTACCCGAAGCGCGTGGTCTGGGTCGACAAGGCCCTGCTCGTGCCTCGCCGCCAGGAGCTGTACGCGCTCTCTGGAATGCTCCTCAAGGTCATCACCATGTCCGACGTCAAGGCCTTCGGCACCCGGCAGTTCCCCACGAAGATCGCGGCGGAGGACAAGCTGCAGCAGGGGTCGAGGACCGACATGACGTTCACGAAGCTGGAGTTCTCTGTGAAGCTCGAAGAAGAGGTGTTCTCCCTGCGTTGGCTTGAGCGCTGAGATGTGCGCGCGCTACTCGCTCATGACGCCTACCGCGGCCGTCGCGGCGTTGTTCGACGCCCGCTGGCAAGGCGGCGAGCCCCCCGCGCGCTACAACATCGCGCCCTCTCAAAACGTACCCGTTGTGCTCCAGGAGACGACGGAGCGCATCATCGTGCCGATGCGCTGGGGCTTTCTGCCCGCCTGGTCGAAGGAACCAAACAAATCCGTTGTAAACGCCCGCGCGGAGACGGTGCTGGAGAAGCCCTTCTTCAAGAACGCGATGAGGTTCAGGCGCTGCATCATGCCGGTGGACGGCTTCTACGAGTGGCGCACCGAGGCCGACGGCAAGCAGCCCTGCCTCTTCCAGCGGCCGGATGGAGGCCCCTTCGCCTTCGCCGCCCTCTGGGAGCGCTGGACGGATCCCAGCCACGGCCCCATCGACACCGTCGCCCTGCTGACCACGGCGCCCAACGCCCTGGCCGCCACGGTCCACGATCGGATGCCGGCGATCTTCCTCGACGCCGCCGACTGGTCGCGCTGGCTGGACCCGACGACCACGCCCGCCCAGGCCGCGGCGATGCTCGGCCCGCTGGCGGCGGACGCGCTGCGCGTCCGCCTGGTCAGCCGCAAGCTGAACAACGCCCGCAGCGAAGGGCCCGAGCTCTGGGCCGCGCCCACCGCCTCGGCCTGAGTCGCCCGCCCACGCTCAGAGCGCCTGCTCCGTGCGCAGCCCCCAGGCGAGCAGCGCGAGGAGCTGCTGAACGGGCATGGAGCTCCCGAAGGCGCGCACCCGCCCGACCGCGGGCTCGCTCATCACGACCAGCCCCAGCTCGCCCTCCTGCCAGGCGGCCAGGCGGACGCCGCGCACCTCCCAGCTCTCCGCGGGCCCGCCGAGCCACGGCGCCGCCGGCAGCGACTGGATCGTCACCAGTCGCCCGTCCAGGCTGTACAGGGTCACCGCGCCCAGCGCGCCCCCCGGGGCCGGCTGACCTCCCCTCAGGCGAAGCCGCAGGGCGGCGCCGTCGAGCACCTGCGCCTGCGCGGCCGGGACGCCCACGCGACGAAGCGCCTCCTCCAGGCGCGCCGGATCCTCCTCGGCGATGAAGCCAGGAGCGTGGCCCACCGCCGCCATGTGCGCCGCCGCGAGCGGGCCCAGGGGAGGGCGCGCAGGGAGCAGGAAGAGGCTGGCCGCCAGGACGGCGAGCAGCCCCAGCACCATCCCGCCCCAGGCGCCCAGCACGTCGCGCGGCGCGACCCTCGTCTGCGTCGCGACCGCGGCCGGGACCGGCACCGGCTGCAGCAGCACGGCCCTGCACACCTCCCGCGCCTCGTGCAGCGCGTCGGCCAGGGCCTCGAGCGCCGCGTCGGCCTCGACCGCCCCGCGCACCTTCTCCATGTCCGGGGCGGGCAGATCATCCGCCAGCAGGTCGGGCAGGAGCTGAAGCTCCCGCGACCAGGCCCGCGCGTCCACGCTCCCCAGCGGCACGAAGCGCCAGATCGCCGCGCTTCGCGCGGAGCGGACGGCCGGCTCGGGCACCCCCGTCGCGTGGGCCAGGGCGTCCGCCGGGCACTCGAAGAAGAGGTCCAGCAGGAAGATCAGCCGCGTCGAGGGCGGGATCGTGGGGAGCATCGCCGAGACGTCCTGGGCGTGCACCGTCCGCTCGGCGTAGCGCAGGACGAAGCCCTCCTCGTCGGGCTGCGGCAGATCGAGCTTGCTCGCCACCAGCCGGCAGAGCAGGCCCGCGAGCTGGCAGCACAGCGGCGAGGTCGCGCTCCACCCGCGCGTGTCGTCCTTGAGGGAGCGCCACATGGCCTGAACCAGGCTCTGCGCCTCGCGCTCCGATCCGGTCATCGCGCTGCAGACCGACCAGACAGCGTCCCGCCACTCCTCCTGCAGGCCAGCAAGCGCCTCACGCTCTCCGCGGCGCAATCGCGCGATGAGGCGAGCATCCTGCATGGAGATGGCATAGGACAAGGCTGACCCCGTAGAAGACGCGACCGAGGAGGGACCCAGGAGGCGCACACCGCCCGCGGCTCCTCTCCGGTGATAGGCTCTCTATCCTGTCTGCGATGCTGTCCAATCGGTTCCGGAGGTTCGCGATGGGCCCATGGACTCTCCTCCTTCTCGCCGCCTGCTCGCAACCCGAAGATCCCCTCGCGAGCCTGGACAGGCGCTACGCCTCCATCGCCCTCGAGCTGGCGGCGGCAGACCGCGACACCGCGCGCAACGTCCACAACCAGGATGCCCGTCGGCGCAAGGCCGCCGCCGAAGAGGCGCGGGTCGCCTTCTTCCGAGACGCCGCCGTTCAGGACGCCATCGACACCGCCCGCACCGGCCCCGCGGAGGCGGTCGACCGCGTCAAGGCCGACGCCTACTGGCGCCACATGGTCACGGCCCGCCCCTGGTCCGCCGAGGAGAAGTCGCGGGAGACCCAGATCCTCGGCGCGCTCGAGGAGGGCTCGTCCGCCGAGGCGAGCTGGCGCAGCCCGGACGGGACCGTGATCGTGGACCTCACGCAGGGCTGGGGAGACGCCAGTCGCAGCGCCGACCCGCTGAGCCAGGAGCTGCGCGACGAGCTGGCGGTGGCCTGGGTCAGCCAGCGCGCGCAGGGGCACCGAAGTATCCGGTGGCTGTCGGTGGGCC
>CAZKWG010000757.1:0-3876 GCA_964556105.1 uncultured Enterobacterales bacterium
CGCGGGCCTTCCTGGGCGTGCTGGTGGGCGCTGGCGTCGCGGGGGTGGTCGGCGTCGGCGTGGGCGCCGTAGGCGGCGTCACCTCGGCGGGCGTCGGCGTGGGCGTGAGCTGCTGAGCGGGCTCGGGCGGCGTCGGCGTCGGCTCGGCTCCCCCGCCGAACCACCCGAGCTGCCAGCCGACCAGCAGGAGGGCCAGGGGGATCCCGATCAGCAGGCCCACACCCAGCCCCATGAACACGCTCTTGCGCTGGCGGGCGCGGGCGTCCTCGGGGGGCGTCTCCGCCGCGGCCTCCGGCTCGGGCTGCTCCTCGAAGGGCGCCTCCAGGTTCGGCTCGAGCTCGAGGGGCTGCGGCTTGCGGCCGGAGCGCGTCGGGATGCCGGGGTCGGGGCGGCGCCCGCTGCCCGTGGCCGGGACGAGGGGCGGGGGAGGCACAGGCTGGGAGATCGGCTCCTGGGCGGTCGAGCCCGTGGGCGCGCGCAGCACCTCGGTCGGCGCCAGCGGGGTGCGGTCCTCGCCCTGGCTCCCCGGGTGGGCCGCGCCGGGCTCCAGCACGACGGCCTCCTGCGGCACCGCCTCCAGGGCGCGCACGAAGCGGGTCAGGTCCACGGCGCGCTGGGAGGGGTCGGGGTGCGTGGCCTCCCGAATGAGGGTGCGCAGGGCGGGCGGACAGGTCGGCCCCGGGTCGAGGGCCTCGCTGTTCATCTTGGCCGCCATCACGTAGACCATGCGCTGCTCGGCCGTCAGCGCGGACTGGGCCGAGAACGCGCGGGTCCCGGTGAGCACCTCGTAGAAGACCTGCCCGAGCGCGTAGACATCGGCCTTCATCGGGTCCACGTTGCCCTGGCCGAAGAGCTCGGGCGCCATGTGCGTCACGGTGCCGAGGAACATGCCCTCGGAGGTCAGGCTGGTGCGCCCCTCGGCCGCCGAGATGCCGAAGTCGATGATGCAGGCCGAGCCGTCCTCGGTGTACATCAGGTTCTGCGGCTTGATGTCGCGGTGGGCGATCCCGCGGCCGTGCGCGTGCGCCAGACCGCTGGCCAGCTTGATGAAGACGTCCCGCGGCCCGGGCCAGGCCCAGGGCCCCTCGGCGATGCGCTTCGCCAGGCTGTCGCCCTGGACCAGCTCCATCGCGATGTAGAAGGCGCGGATCTCGGGGGCCTCGCCGAAGCCGAGGATGCGCACCACCGCCTCGTGCCGCAGGCTGGCCAGCGCCTCGACCTCGCGGACGAACCGATCGCGGCTGACGTCCGCGCGATGGCGGTCCATGACCTTCAACGCGCCCTGGATACGCTCCGAGAGGGCATTGTGACAGCGATAGACCGCGCCCATCCCCCCTTCGTCGAGGGCGGAGTCAACGATCCAGTCTGCTACCCGCGTACCGGTTTCCAGCGAGGCCACTCCGGCCCTCCCACCGCGAACGCACTATAGCGCCGCTCAGTGGTAGATGGGCCCGCTATCTCCGTCACGGTCTGCTTTTCCGCGCCCACCCTCGATCACCTCGAGCTTCCGAAGACGTCGGTGCAAACGGGCGTGTCGCCAGCGCAGCCAGAGCGTGCGCAGGGACCCCGGCGAGACCCCCTGGAGCCACAGCCAGGCCCCGATCCAGCCGGACAGGATGAGCGCAGAGCCCAGGGTGCGCGAGGCGAGGAAATAGAGGGCGGCGAGCAGGCCGGTCCCCCAGGCGATCCAGATGGCGCGCACGGGAAGGATGAAGAAGAGGAGGATCGTGGCGTTGGGCCTGGAGAAGCCGAACAGGACGGTCAGCGCGGTGAGCAGCGCCCCCGGTCCCCAGGCGGGCCCGGTCGCGGCGATGGCGCCGACGAGCTGCAGCAGCAGGCCGAGGGCGATGGTGAAGCCGAGCGTCGTAGCCGTCGCGCTGGCCACGCCGCGCCGCCCGAAGCTCTGCTCGATGGAGGGCAGAAAAAAGAAGATGGCCAGCCAGGAGAAGAAGGCGGCGAGCGGATCTGGGCCGTTCAACAGGAAGGCGGAGAGCGGCTGCCACGGCTGGAAGCGGTCGGAGGCGAAGGGCCACCAGGAGAGCGCGTCCAGGACGGGCAGCGCCGCCCAGCTCTCGCCCAGGAGCTGAAGCACGTAGAGCGCGACGCTGCCGATGAGCACGTTGCGGGTCAGCCCCGAGAGGTTCGGGGAGATCGCGCCCAGGTTGCTGGAGCGCTGCACGGCGCCTCCGTTCGGAGATAGTTAGCGAGAATCAAAACCTACCCCGTCCTGGGAGGGCGGCCCACGGTGTTCTTCTTCGTCGCCTTCCTCGGCGGGCTCGCTCGTGCTCACCCCATGGGCAGCGACATGAACGGGCACCGGCTCGAGCTGATTCTCAGGCCCGACCGGCTCGAGGCCGATCTCGTGCTGGAGATGCCGACCCAGCGGATGCTGAAGGACCTGCGCGCCTTCCTCGCCGACCGGCCTCCGGGGACCAGCACGGAGGCGTTCACGGAGGCCCTCGCCGGGGAGCTGGTGAGCGGCCTGCGCCTGCGCGTGGACGACGTGCCGACCCCGTGGACACGGCTGGACGAGGGAGCCCCGAGCGGCGAGGCGGACGCCCGCTTCGTCAGCGCCCGCGTGCGCCTGAGCGCGGTGCTGCCCGAGGGCGCGCGCACGCTGGCCGTCGTCAACGGCAACCTCCCCGACGAGGCCAGCCTCTACCTGGTGTCCCTCCGCGTGGCCGACGCGCTCATCCTCGACGACAGCAGCCTCTGGGAGCGCGACGCCGAGGGGAGGATCGTGCGCGATCGGGAGGGTCAGTGGCGGCTGGAGGAGGACAGCCGGGACCTTCGTCTGAGCTTCCAGAGGCGGCCCCTGGCCTGGGCGGCGCTCCTGCGCGGCGCGCGCGCGCTGGGGGGAGGCGGGCGCGAGGCGCTCGGCGCGGCCGTGGATCACGCCGCGGGCGCCCCCTGGGCGGGGCTGGACGAGGCCGGGCGACGCGCGCTCCGCGCGGTGGGGCTGACCCTGGCCCTGTTCCTGGGGCTGGGCGCGGTGGATCGGGCGCTGGGGCGCTCGGCGATGGGGTTGGTCGCGGGGGTTGGGGCGATGGCGCTGGGCGTGGGGGCGGCCCTGGCCGGCGCCGGGGCGCTCCCCTTCGATCTCCTGGTTGGGGTCGCCGCCGCGCTGACAGGGGCGTCGCGCGCGCTCGGCGCGCTGCGCGGCGCTGGGTGGGGTGATCCGGCCGTCGCGGCGGACCGACGGTGGGTCGCGCGGGTCCTCCAAGTGGTGCTGGCCTTAGCGCTGCTCCCGCTCGGGCTCGCGTTCATCTGGCGTGGTGTTCAGGCGTTACGGGGTCCATGAGCCCGAAACCCAGGTGTCTCGTGGCGGGTCGGGGATTGAAGAACGCGCGGGCATTTCGCCTCTACATGGGCCTGATCTACGCCATAGTTGACGATCTAAGGGTTATTCAATCTGGAAAATCCAGAAATTCTGCGCGGATTTTTGGAGAACGGATGTACGCCGATAATTTCGGCGATTTTGCGAGCCCATCATTCACCCTGACCATGTCATCGTCAGCAGCCCGTGAACCTGGAGTTAAAGTAGAACCAGGAAAAATGATCAGGGAAGCGGGCTGCCTGCTTTAGTCAGGCCTTCCGTAGGATCTGTTCTCGCATCTGTAGAGAGGAGTCACATCCGCCAAACTGCGTCGAACGTGGTGGCGGATGCTCGGTTGAGACTCCACGAAGATACCTCTTTTTCGCTCTCGGTCCGCCGTTGTCTCTCTGCTCTCGGCCGCTCCAGATCTCGATGGAGTGGTTCCCGGCATGTGTTCCAGCCGGCGGCGCTCACTCTGACAGCTAACGCTGCTCCAGCATCCGAATCCATACAGCCACACATGGGAGTCCCCCGATGGAAGACCTCTCCCCCCGTCAGCG
>CAZKWG010000758.1:0-3876 GCA_964556105.1 uncultured Enterobacterales bacterium
GTGCCGGAGCGCAGCCGCGCCGCCCGGACCACGTCGAGGGTGGCGCGCCCCTGCTCGGAGAAGGGCTCCAGCTCGCGGCGGAAGCGCTCCCGCTCGGGCGAGCCCTGGGCGATGGCGCGGGCCCGCCAGGCGGCGCGCGCGAAGGCGAAGAGCACGCTGCGGTCGGTCCAGCCCGGCTCGGGGCGCGGGTGAGGGGTGTAGCGCTGGCCGCGGATCATCGGAAAACGTTCGTTGTCCGCCAGATCGTTGCCCAGGAAGAAGAGCAGGATCACGCGCTCCGGGTCGATCTCGGCGCGCAGCCGCTCGTAGCGGCCGGCGGCCTGCCAGGTGCTGTAGCCGTCCACCCCGGCGTTGAGCACCGCGCCGCCCAGGCGCTCCGCGAGCTGCCCCGCGAGGCTCTCCGCCTCCGAGACCTGGGCGGCCAGCGCGAACGAGTCGCCCAGCAGCAGGGCCGCCGGCCGCTCCACCCCGCCCGCCCCGCGCAGGCCGAGCGCGTCGAAGCGCAGCTCGGTCCGGTACTCCACCCCGCGCACGGTGCCGCTCCAGCCGGGGGTCGGCACCTGAAAGAGGGCGTCGTCTCCCTGATAAGCCTCCGGGGGTACGCCCTCGGGCGCGCCGTAGACCAGGCTCTCCACGCCGCTGCCGCTGTGCTGACGCGCCAGCAGCTCGGCCAGGCCCAGCCCGAGGCTCAGGCCCAGCAGGGCGAGGCCCAGACGGGCGAGCTGCCGGCGGCGTCGCGGGCGCAATCAGGGCTCCGGCAGGCGCTGGCTGGGCGGCGGCGGCATGCCCTCCAGGCCGAGGGTGGGGAGGGTCCACAGCGCGCCGCTCGCGTCAGAGGCGGTGGGGTCGCCGAAGGCCGCCTTCAGCCGGGCCTCGACGGGGACGCCCTGAGCGGCGGGGACGCGCCTCCAGCTCTCCTGATCCAGCAGGACTCCGGTGAACCCCGCCTCGCGAAGCAGGACAAGATCCGCCTCATAGGCTGTGATCTCGCGGTCCTGGCCCTCGCCCAGGGCCCAGAGGTCCATCAGCAGGGCGCTCTCCTCCACGAAGCTGCGGAAGGCGGGGGGCCAGGCCCAGGGCTGCTCCTCCAGCATCCCGCCCAGGAGCGGGCGGCGCACCAGGGGCTGCCAGCGGCAGGTCAGCGGCGACTTGAGCACCGGCACGACGATGAGCGCGCCCTGGCCGCGCGCCGCCTCCACCCAGACCGTGGGCAGGTCGAGGCGCCAGGTCCCGAGCGGCAGCACCCGGTCCGTCCAGAGCTGCGCGAAGGAGGCCAGCAGCAGCGCCCAGAGCATCTGGGGAGCCCGGCGGGCCAGCCCGTCCGCGGCCAGGATCGCCAGGAAGAGGGCGCCGACCCCCAGCCAGCGTCCCGGGTGCGTGAGGCGGTCCAGCAGCGGCACGTTCTGCCAGAGCAGCGCGTAGGGCAGCCAGAACGCGCTCTCGCCCACCTTCGTCGCCGGCCCGAGCGCGAAGATCACCGAGGCGCCGGCGAGGGCCAGCCAGAGCCCCTGCCGGCGGCCCCAGGCCAGCGTGGCGAAGGCGCCGAGCACCCAGGCCCAGGGCAGCCAGCCGCGGAGCTGTCGAGGTTGATCGCCGACCAGCCGCAGCGCGTTGTCGAAGAAGGGCGAGGCGCGGGCGGGGTCGAGGGGCGGCGCGGGCCCCGTCCCGTCCAGGTGGGGGAGCAGGGCGGGGGCGGCGAAGGGGAGCGCGAGGACGAAGGCGAGGCCCAGCGCGCCGAGCAGGTCGGGGAGCAGGCGGCGCCAGGGCCGGTGCGCGCGGCCATGGGCGAAGAAGATTGGCGTGAGCAGCGCCAGGAAGATGGCGTAGAACCAGTAGCCTACGCCGGTCAAGGCCAGGCCCGCGCCCGCCAGGACCAGGTCGGCGCGCCGGCTGCGCTCCCCCAACCGCAGCAGCCCGAGCACGGCCAGCGGGATCCCCACGCCCACCGCCTGCGTCAGGCGCCCCGCCGCCAGCTCGCCGAGCGCGACCGGGGAGATCGCCCACATCGCCCCCGCCGCCAGCGCGGCGTCCAGCCGGCCCCAGAGGTGTCGCCCCAGCGGGACGAAGGCCGCCAGGTTCAAGGGGATCCACAGCAGGGCCGCGGCGGAGTACCAGGCCGTCCAGGGCAGCAGGAGGCGCGTCAGCCCAGAGAGGAGCATCTCCAGACTGTTTCCGCCGTTGCTGGCCCACAGGGGCGCGCCCACGGGCACCATCTGGTTCGGGTCCGTGCCCGGCCAGCGCAGCGCCAGCAGCGCCTGATGGAAGGCGTCGTGCAGGTAGACGGCGCCGGCGCTGTCCGTGTTCTCGTAGCCGGGCAGCGCGCCTGCGAGCGCCCCGAGATCGGGCCCCGCCACGGCGAGGGCCAGGAGCAGGCCGAGGCCGAGCGCGGCGCCGAGGTCGCGCGCGCCGCTCATCCGCCCAGCGCGCGGAGGGCCTCCGCCAGCGCGACGGCGACGGACTGCGCGGCCTCGAGGTGCCAGGCCAGAAAGCGGGCGGGCGGGTTCAGGAGCTGCAGGCAGCCGCGCACCTCGTCGCGCGCGTCGCGCAGCGGGACGGCGAGGATGGCCTTGGTCTTGTAGCCCGTGCGCGCGTCCCACTCGGGATCATGGCGGATGTCCGCCGTGATGTTGTTCACCAGCAGGCTCTCGCCGCGCGTGGCGACGAAGCCGGCGAGCCCCTGGCTGCTGGGGATCGCCAGGCCCAGGAGCACGTCCGAGCGCGGCCCCTGCGCCGCCAGGAAGACCAGCCCGCCGCGGCCCTTGATCAGCACCGCCCCGGAGTCCGACGGGATCATCTGCCGCAGCACCGTCAGCGCGAGATCCGCGGCCTCGGCGGGGCGCCGCGCGCTGGCGATCTCCAGCCCGCGCTCCAGGAGCGCGATCTGCACTGAAGGCGGCACGCGGCTGCTGACGCTGACCTCCCGCTCATCGTCGAAGAAGGGATCGACGTCGTCGTCCTGATCCACCTTCGGGAAGGGCATGGAGAGGGGCGGCGGCGCGTCGCTCGAGGCGTGGTCCCAGCCGTCGAAGAACTCGTCGTCCGAGGGGACCAGCGCGTCTGAGCTCAGCGCGTGGTGCTCGCGCTCCTCCGCCGAGTCCGCCAGCGCAAAGCGCGCGGCGCCCTTCGGCTTTCCGCCCACCGACTCGTCCAGCGGCGAGTCCAGGGCGAAGATGTCCTCGACCTGCCCGTCCCAGGCGTCGCGCGGCGCCGTGCGCGCCACCGTGCCCACCACCTTGCGCAGCGAGAGCGTCGTGCCCGTCAGCGGCTCGCGCACGCGCAGCCAGCCCTCCTCGCGGGTGTCGCAGACCATGCGCGTCATGGCCTCGGGCTCGAGGCTCAGCGTCTCCAACGCCAGCCCGAGCGCGACCAGCCAGTTTGGGGCCTCGACCTGCACGGTCCGGTCCTTGGAACGGACCTCCCAGCGGGTCATCGGCTACAGCCCCATATCGGTCCCGCTCTCCTGGCCCTTCATCTTCGCCACCGCCTGCTCGCCCATGACCGTCGTCCAGAGGACCGCGACCACGTTCCCGACGATGGGCATGGAGATGAGGAAGCCCGCGCCGACCGACAGGAGGCCGAAGCAGATCAGGAACATCAGGAGGGGAGAGTTGTTCTCGAAGAGGCCGAACAGGTCAGAGAAGGTGCTGGTGTTCATCGCTGTGCTCCGTATCCTTCCGGGCGCGCTCGGCATCCTCACGCGCGTGCGCTGTGTCCTTCTGCATGCAGCGTCCCAGACGGCGCCGCGGGCCTGGCCGAGGTGACTGTTAGCGCATCTGCGCGCGCGCGGCCACCCACCGGGCTATGGAAGCGGTCTTAGCACCGTCGAGGAGAGCGATCGCGCCATGCCGCACATGAACGTGCACGATCTCGGGCGTC
>CAZKWG010000759.1:0-3871 GCA_964556105.1 uncultured Enterobacterales bacterium
CGGCTCCGGAGCTGGTTCCGGCGCTGGCTCCGGCTCCGGAGCGACAGCATTCGAGGGCGGACGACGCGGAGGGCGCTCTACGGAGGAGCGAGCGGCTGTCGAGGTGAGCGCAGGCTCAGGTGAAGACGAAGGCGCGGACAGCATGGCCGCCGCCTCCGTCTGCACGAGCTCCAAGGGTGGATCTGCTACGGGTGGATCTGCCGCTGGCGCCGTCGCGGACGGTGGCACCGTCGCGGACGGTGGTGCCGTCTCGACGGTCGCCCTCGGCAGCTCCACATCGGACTGCGGCTCCGAGTTCGACGTCACCGAGAGCTCACTCAACGCGCGCGCGAGCGACGGCGCCTGCGTCGTGACGATCACCGCGGAGGCGATCCCGAGCAGCGCCGCCGCGCCCCCCGCGCTGGCCCAGATCCACGCGCGAGAGGATGACCGGCGCGCTGTCGCCAGCGTGCCGTCGAGAGGGCGACCGCGCTGCGCCGTGACCGGCGCGCTGGCCACCACAGGCACCCACTCGGTGGCTGAAGGGCGCTCGTCCTCTACCCGGGTGGCGACCTCCCCCGAGGCCCAGGGGCGGGAGTCCTCGCGCCGAGCGTCGCTGCTCGCGGGCGCGCTGTCGGCCAGGTTCGCCCTGGGTCGCGGGGCGCTCACCGAGGCTGCGAGCTCCCTCTGGGGAGCCCACTGCCGAAGCCAGGGGCCGGGCAGCAGCGGCACGATCTCGCGCAGCCTGTCCTCGACCACGGCCGCCGTCGGCCTCCACTCCGGGTTGTAGTGCAGCATGGCCTCGCAGAGCCCGAACAGCGCCTGGCCTGCCGGGCCGGCGAGCTGGGGCCAGAGCGGGGTCAGCACGTTCACCACCGCGTTCTGGTGACGCCGAGGCTCCAAGGGCATGGGGCCCAGCGGCGCGCCGCGCAGGCTCTCTACGAGCACCACGCCGAGCGCATAGATGTCCGAGGCCGGCAGATCGGTGCCCTCCAGGCGCTCTGGCGCCAGATAGCCCATCGATCCGAACGCCAGGGAGCGCGTCTGCGCCTCTCGGAGGCTGAAGCGCGCGTGTGCGACGCCGAAGTCCAGCAGCTTCACCTCGCCTTCGGGAGAGAGGCGGATGTTCGCCGGCTTCACGTCCCGGTGTATCAGGCCCAGCGGCTCGCCAGTCTCGGGGTCCATGGCGGCGTGCGCGACCGACAGGGCGCTCGCGACCTCCGCGATGATCTCTGCCGCGCAGCGCGGGGGAAGTGGGCTCCTGGTGAGCAGCTCCGCCACGTCCGCCCCTGGCACGTACTCCATGACCAGAGCCCAGCCGTCACGGTAGGGGATGAGGTCCAGCACCTGCACGAGCGCCCGGTGGCGCAGCAGCCCGAGCAGACGCGCCTCGTCCCGGAAGCGTTGGGAGAGCTCCTCGTGCCCGCCGGCCTCCGGGTGCAGCACCTTGATGGCGACAGGCCGCACGAAGCCAGAGCCGCCCGCCAGCCGGGCCCGATAGACGCAGCCGAAGCCGCCGGATCCGAGCGTCTCCAGGATCGTGTAGCGGCGGCCGTCCTGGGCGTGGATCAGCTCGCCGGTGTGGAGGTCACGCTGCATCGTCTCGCCCTTTGTTACAGGGGTCAGAAGGTCCAGCCGACGCGGAGGTCGGGGGCTGGGTAGGGATGGGGGCCGTTACATCCGAGGAAGGGGAAGCAGGAGATGTAGGCTCCTGCATGAATCCCCACCTGGGCATGTATGCTGCGACCCGGCGGATCCCACTGGGCGGCGATCCCGCCCCCTCCACCATTGACGATCCCAAGAAGAAACCCCTCTCCCGTCAGCTCCAACTGCCAGCTCTGGTTCAGATTCAGGTCCAGGTACACGGCCGCGAAGGGCGGAGTCGGGAATCCCGCCTGGATCCCGAAGCCATCGACGCCGAACCCTCCGTCGCGGTTCCAGCGCTCCGGGTGTACGCCCAGGCGCAGCCCGGTGGGGAAGCCGATGTCCAACCCAATCTCCGTGTTCCGATCCAGTCGAGACTCTGGACGTCTCTGGCTGTCCCGCCAACGCGAGCCGGGACGCATGACCGGCACCTCCTCCGGGGGCGGCGGCTCCAACTGCGACGCCTCAGGCTGCAGGAGCCCCGCGATGAGCGTCGCTTCATCGTCCTCCAGTCCTGTCAGGTACAGATTCGCTACGGTCAGGCCGGTGCTCAGGTCGATCCGTTGCACCAGCACGGCCCGCGCCAGGGGCAGCGTCGTCGCGCCGACGCGACCGTTCACCGACCACAGGCCCGGCGGGAGCAGCAGCGTAGGCTCGTCGCCCACTCCCCGCGCCATCTGAAAGGCGTCGTGGAGCAGGCTGCCCGGCGCCGCGAAGTCCTCTCCTGGTTGATAGGACGGATCGATGGCCAGCACGCCGCGCATCGCGGCGACGGCGCCCTCGAGGTCCGCCGCGTGACCACGGGCCGCAGCCTCCAGCAGGTGCAGGCGCAGCACGTCCCCCGGGCTGAGCACGCCGGCCGTGCAGGCGCGATCCCGGCGCACCCGCTCCAAGGTGCTGGTCATGCGCTGCCAGTCCCACAGCGCATACGCCTGCATGGCGTCCTCGATCGCCACCCGGATGGCGAAGGGCGTCGCCTCGCAGGTCTCCGCGTGCGCCGTCGAGACGAAGCCCAGGGCGAGGACACACGTCACCCCTGCGGGCTGGAGATGCCCGAACATGATCGCTCCTGTCGATGCTGAAGGCTCACCGGCCGACCCGGTAGGGCCGAAGGCATCCCCGAAGGTGTGTTCAGAGATACCTCAGCGGCGCTCCCCTCGTCCAGGAGAGGCTACGCGCAGGTGTTTACGGCCTGTGAACGGGGACGGAGGACGGACGCCACCTGCGCGTAGGTGCCTATGTCGCCCCATGCTCACGCTGACCGGTTCTCCCAAGCGGCCTCGCTCCCACACCTGCACGCCGATGACGCAGCCTGGGACCGCACCTCGTTGGTGTGGTCAGAAGGGAGTCGGATCCACCGCGGCTCCAGTTGGCCCGACAGCGGGTCCAGACTTTCGCGCGGCCACCGCCGCCGCCAGCCCGCGCCTGCGAGACGTGGTGGTCGTCGCGCTCAGCCTCAACGTGCTGCGAGGCAGCGGCTCAGGCGTCGGCCGGGCGCGGATCCTCGGGCAGGCGCTGCGTGTCCTGGGAACCGGGACCACGACGCCGATACCGCTCCCTGAAGCTGGCGAGCGCCCGCGCTTCCAGGTCGGGATCGCCGTCCGGGTTGGGCAGCAGCGCGATGTTCAGCTCGGCGAGGTGGGCATCCTCGAGATCCGCGCGGTCGATGAGCTGGTTGAGCAGCGCCTCCACCCGGCCGCGGCTGCGCAGCAAGGACGCGGGATCCGGCTGGCGCTCGTCGGCGACGTCCCGGAGGAAGGTCGCCGTGCTCATCGCGTGATCATCCACGGCGACCCGCAGATCTGTGGCGGTCAGACGGAGGTCCTCGACTGCGTCGCCGAGGTTGCTGAGGGCGGTGCCCTGCTCCAGGCGCAGGGAGGTGTTGGGTTCGGACATGTCGTCTCCTGTTTCATGTGCGTCGCGAAGCATCGAGTCACGGGTCGGATCTCTCCACGCACGGCGTCGAACGAGGCCGTCGAGGCGATCAGGCGGCCCAAGGAGGGCTGCACCTTCTATTGGACATAATCAGACGCGACTTGCAAGGCCCTGAAGGGCAGAAAACGACCACGCTAATAGAAATCGCGAGATGGGCGCTCTCGCGATCAAGATCGGTCACACGAACTGGGCCGTCTCGACAATTTCTCCACGATACGCTCGCTTGCGCGCTTCCCTTCTGCTTGCCAGAGTGGACACGGGCGTCGAGCACGCTGAAGCGGCGTCCCGGCTCCGGACGCACCCACGACGGTGA
>CAZKWG010000760.1:0-3867 GCA_964556105.1 uncultured Enterobacterales bacterium
CGCGCGCAGCACGCGCAACACGTAGGGCGGCCCGATCCCCGTTGAGCCCTGGGGCTGGGCCTCGGGGTGGAACGGGGTTTTACCCGTGAGGAGCGCCTTTCCATCGATGGCGACGAGCGAGATCCCCAGAGCGTCATCGACGGCGAGCTGTTTGCTGCGGTGCATCTCGCGAACCTGCTCACCCACACAGGGGAGCAGCGCATCTGGGTTCAGGCCGTGGAGCACGCGGGTCAGCGTGCTGTCCGACGGGCAGCCTCGGAGGCCGATCGACCGCGCCACGTCGATGAGCAGCGCCTCTACGTCCCGGAGGGCGGGTGAGGCGACGACCAGACCGATCAGCACCGCCGTCAGCACGTCCGCGAGCCGGTGGACCCGTCCCTGGGCGCGGCGAGGATCTTCGATCTCCTTGAACCGAGACGCCGGCAGGTTATGCCGGAGCTGGCGGCCGAGAGTCTTCAAATGTCCGGGGATGATGGCTGCCTCCTGCTTCACGCGGGGCGCCGCACCGAGTGCAGCTACGACTCGGTGCGGCGTTTACCCGGTCATGGCTTGCTTAAAGAGGTTATTGGGGCGGCGCGAATGTAGGTGTCGCTGGCTCCCGCCGCGTAGACACCGCTGGCTGCGGTGTCCGAGGCCTGTCGTCTTCATTGAGCGTGAAGCGGGCCTGCGACGCCCGCCCCTCTGGCCCGCCGGTCGGACGTGCTCCTTAGCCCTCGATCTTGTGCCTACATGCCGTGGCCTGTGACCCCGGTGGAGCCTGACCGCCAGGCCATCGCGGCGCGTCGGTGCTGCCTTCCGTCAGAGTGATGACGTCGGCCTCCACGGGTGGACCATCTATCGGGGCTCGATACACGGCCTGCGTGCTCCCTGTGTACGCTTCACGACGGCGGTTGCCCGGCGCCGCGCAACACTCGGTTCTGGTTGGTGGCCAGCCTTTGCCAGGTGGGGGTGACCCACCGGGTTCCAAAGGGGGTTTCAGCGATGTTATCCCTACATGGCGTCCTCCCCCGCCAAGCTTCTTGGCGCACCACTATCAATGGCCTAAGCCCCAGATCCGCTGGGGGGCGGACCGACGGAACGGACGAGGCGGAAGCCCAGAAGGTTAAATTGCCTCCAGGGGTCCCAAACATACCGAAATGCCGCGCGCGCGTCGTAAGGTGAGAAGTTCGCCGAGCCGCCGCGGATCACGCGCCAGTTAGGACTTCCATTTGGCTCAGCAGAAACCGCTGGATCCAAGCCCCCGGGGGGATCCTCAAGGTAGACATCCCATGTCCACTCCGCAACATTCCCCAGCATGTCGTAGATGCCCAGCGTGTTTGAAGTGCGGGTCGCGACGGGGTGGGGATACCAGCCGCTGTTCAGCTACACCCAGGCTACCCGCAACAGATCAGAAACCTCGTCCCCCATAACGTACTTCTCAGAGGGACAGCGTCCTGGCGGCTGGCAGCCGCGCGCTGCGACCTCCCATTCGACCTCTGTGGGAAGGCGATAGCCGTCGGATGATTGATCCCACACAACCTCCACACCCTCTTCGCAGCCGACAAGCGCATGTGGGGAGTCTTTAGGGTCGGCGCTTGGGATCGAATAGGCAGGCGGAAAACCATCCACCACCGACCGAAGGTTAGCGAAGCGAGCCGCCTCACACCAGGTCACATTGTCCACCGGCAGGCTCTTCCCGCGATAGACCGAGGGCTGTTGGGGTAGTCCCCAAGTGTCGAGGTCCCCGCCCTCCGCAGCACGCATTACTGCCGACCACCCAGCCTGGGTCAGCTCCGTGACCTGGATTTCGTAGGAGACGCGGAGTTGGACAGAGCGCGGTTCCTCGCCCTCGCCGCTCCCCGCCTGCCACAAGGGACTCCCTACTTGGCAACTCTTGGCGCAGGTCGACTGAGGAACGCGCACCCACGTCTCCGAAGGCAATGCGCCTGATCCCAGCATCGTTACTGCCGTCCACAGCCATAGCGCCAGCGCGCCCAATGGTACCAAGACCTCCTGCGGCCCCGTTGGCCGGTCGGCGAGCCCACGCAGCACCCAGCCCAACATGCGCAACGGTGCGCCTCCAAGCGCCCTGTTCAGGCCCGCGACAAGGAGCAGCGTGCCGTGGATGAGAGAGGGAAGGCAGCCCGTAAGCATTGACAGGGCAGGCAGCAGCAGGCCTACCGCCAAAAAGCTGCGTCCCAGGTACTCCAGGCGCAGACCGCCGGTCACAAACAGGAGCAGGTGTCCGCCGATTGCGCTTGTATCGGTGAGGACTTCGCCGAACTCGTCGAGCAGGAGATTGGGGAGCACGTTGAGCACGACGGGCAGCGCCGCTGCGATTAGCACAACGGCGGCGTCTAAGGCCAGTCCCACAGCCACGTGCAGCCCTCGCGGATCCTGCAGAAGGCGATGCAGCAGTTGGCGAGTGAATAGCAGCGCAAGCCAGTCAAAGGCAATGTTGAACAATGCGAGTGGACCAGTCACGGCGAAGGACATCAGAAACCAGATCATGCTTCCCAACGCTGCACCGGGCACATGCCAAGCCTGTTGGACGGCCCATGCCCAGACTGCCGCGAGGGGCAGCATAGTGCCGGTGCCCACAAGCGCAGATACCCCGACCGACCTGTAGCTCAGCAGCTTCGGCCCATAGATCCGGTTCAACAGCCGCTCCGACAGGGCCAGGAGGTCACCCACAGTCGCGCGCGCAAGCCAGGCACCGCGCTGATAGGTCGCGCCAGCCCGGAACACGAGCTCGGCGCGGCTGGTGAACTGCACCAGCCCAAGAACGACTGACGCAATCCCAAGCAGGACTACCTCCGCCCACCAGAGTGGCCCCTGGTCGCCGTCGCGCCAGCCCCACACGCCCAGGCCTAACGCTCCCAAGCCGCCCAGCAGGTTGAGCCCACTGTACAGAGCGGCCTGGACCGGGCGCTCGCTTGTGAGCCCTGGGATCCGTTGCGGCCGGGGCAGCGCCCCCAGCACCGTCTCGTCCAGCGGTACCGTCACCAGCCGCGTGGACGCCTGCGCATCGGGCTCCCGCCGGTCTGCCTCTTCTGCCTCGATCCCGCGCACCATCTCCAACGCCGCGCTCACGAAGGGCGAACGACGCGCCTCGGCCGACCAGAACACCCAGACCATGTCCGCCGCCGCTAGTTCGGCCCACAAAGCCGCGCGGGCCTCGTCGGTGGCCGGCGCTTCTTCCCGGTACGGCTGCTCCACCGCCAGCCGGTAGACGCCCGCCATGGCGTAAACCCGCGGCTCCACTGCGGCCCTGTCCTTGGGCGACCACAGCAGCACGATCCGCCGTTCGAGACGCCGATCCTCGCCGGGGGGCGGGTAGACATAGATGTACTGGACGTTGTGCTTACCCTGCTGGCTCGGGCCGTAATTGTGGGTGACCCCTGAGGCGGAGACGGCAAGTGCAGGTGACGGAGCGGGATCCCTAGACATCTACGTGGAGAGTAACACGACGCGGCCGGGATATGATCGCTACAGGGGAGCAAAAGGGACGACTTGATCTGGCGCGGGTGGGGGCACGGTTGTGTTTGGGGACCCGCATTTCTGATCAGATGATCAGTAAATATAGTTCAAGATACCCGCAACTGCATTCGCGAATAACTCAGTATAAAGCCTTACTAGCCAGTGCGAAGTTCTCGCCCGATCACCACTTCGGCGACCTATCGGCATGATCCACATGTGCCCCGTCAGCGCCGCGCTCAGGCGGCCCTGGCCTCCGTGGCGGGGTCCTGCGGGCGCAGCCTAGTCAGGAAGTTGGCGAGAAGCAGGTCTGGGGCGCTACCGTCGAAAAATCGGGGGGCGTGATGTTGCAGGGTTGTCTTGGTTCAGCGTGAACTGGAGTTGAGGACGGTTGGACTTATGCAGTGGGAG
>CAZKWG010000761.1:0-3860 GCA_964556105.1 uncultured Enterobacterales bacterium
CCGTCTTCGGCTGGCGCTCCGCGCCAGTGATCAGCTTGCGCTGTCGGGGAGCTTCATGCGCCCCTTCTAATGACTATCGGGTCTTGCAGGTGATCTCGCAGCCGTAGTCCTGCTCGCCAAACGAGGACCGCTCCGCGGCGCTGACCGCGGACCGGGACGCGGGCGGAACCTCGTCCCAGTCCAGGTAGATCCAGGCGACGGCGACCGACGAGGTGCGGCGCGACATACTGGAGACGCTGGGGCTGCCCGAAGCGCAGATCTTCATCCGCGACTTCGACTGCCCGAACCTGGACCTTCGGGTGATCGAGACCCCGACGGAGCAGGGCAGCCTCATGGCGGGCGCGCTGGCCCTGGTCTACGGCGAGCGCCACGCCCACGCCCACAAGGCGATCCGCCACAGCCACTGGCACCGCCACGACGACGGCCACCACGATCACGCGCACCCGGGGGCCGAGGCGCGGGGCTGGCACAGCCACGAGCACGAGCACCCTCACCGGCCGGACCTGCACCACCGGCACGCCCACTGAGCCACCCGCCCCAATGGCGCCCGTGCGCACCGGGGGTCGGCGCCCGGGAGGCGCCGTGCTACCAGGGCACATGGCCCCCGCCGTCCAGCCCGCCCGCGCCGACGTCGTGATCGCAGGGGCGGGTGTCGCCGGCCTCAGCGCCGCCGTCGCGGCGGCCCGCTCCGGGCTGCGAGTCGTGGTCCTGGAGAAGGCGGAGGTGGTGGGCGGGACCGCCCGATACGCCAACGGCAGCCTGTGGATCCCCAACAACGCCCTCGCGCGGGCCAAAGGCATCCGACATGACGTGGATCAGCAGACCCGCTTCCTGCTCAGCGACTGTCACGACAGCTTCGACGCCGCGGCGCCGTGGTGCGGCGTGGGGCAGCCCGCCTACGAGCGGGTGGCGCGCTACGTGCGGGTGGGCTGCCGGGTGCTGGACGAGCTGACGCAGACCGGAGGCCACGCCTTCACCCAGCTCGATCCCATCTTCTCGCGCTACTTCTTCTCGGAGCGCGACTCGGTCGGGGCCGTGCGCCGGGCCCTGGAGGAGAAGGGGCTGCCCACCGCCGGGGTGGATCTGCGGCGGGTGGCCCAGCAGTCCTGGGACCACCACTGGCAGAACCCCTACAACGACGTGCCCTACGGCAAACACGTCTGGGCCACGGTCGATCTGCGCGTCACCGGGCGCTTCTTCCTCGACGGGCTCCGGCGCCACGGGGGCCACATCCTCGAGCACCTCGGCGGGATCCGGAGCCTGGCCTCGCTCCTGGATCAGGTCCCCAAGCTGCCGGGCAAGTTCTGGGGCCTGGGGCACGCGCTGGTGCTGATCGAGCGGCTCCGCCGGCAGCTCACCCGCCTGGGCGTGCCGATCTGGACGGGTCACGCGCTTCTGGACGTCGAGGCGGCCGGGGGTCGGGTGTCGGCGATCACCCTGCAGGATCCGCGCGGCGCGCCCCAGACCCTGAGGGTGGATCGGGCGCTGATCCTGGCCAGCGGCTGCTTCGCGCAGGATCCGGCGCTCCGCGCGAGCCGGCACCCCTGGCCCATCCGGTCCTCCTGCGTGGGCCCGACCAACACCGGCGACGCGCTCCGGGCCCTCGAGGCGCACGATGTACAGATCGACTGGGCGCCCGGGCCGCTCCTGGCGCAGGGCGTGCTCCAGATGGCGCTGGAGGGCGGGGGCGTCTGCCACGAGCCGGTGTTCGCGCTCTACGGGGACAGCTTCGTGCTGGTGGACCGGCACGGCCGGCGGATCATGAACGAGAAGCTCAATTACCAGGATCGCGCCCGCCATCAGGTGGGCGACCGGGACCGCGAGCTGCTCTTCATGGTCTGCGACCGGCGCTACCGGGAGCGGCAGTGGGGCTTCGGGCTGGGCATCCCGCTCGACGGCCGCCACGTGCTCGAGGCCGACGGGCCCGACGCGCTCGGCGCGGTGATCCAGGGCGAGCTCGACCGCCTGGGCGTGGCCTTCCGCTTGGACCCCGAATTCGGGCCCAACCTGGGGCGCACCCTGGCGCGCTTCAACGGCCACGCGCGCCTGGGGCACGACCCCGACTTCGGCCGCGGCGACAACGTGTGCGACGTGCTGGCCCACACGAAGGCGGAGGCGGACCACGACGCGCCGTCCCGGTCCATGTACCCGCTCTCCGGCGACCGGCTCTACGCCTGCGTCTACAGCCTGTCCACCTTCGGCACCCAGGCGGGCCTGGTGTGCGACGCGGACGCCCGGGTGCTGCGCCGGGACGACCAGCCCTGGGAGAACCTCTACGCGGCGGGCACCTGCGCCGTCAGCCTGGTCCGCGGACGCTACCCCGCCCACGGCCTGTCCATCGGCACGGGGCTGGTGTTCGGCTACGTGGCCGGGCTGCACGCCGCCGGCGCCCTCGGCCGCCTAGACCCCTCGGGCTAACGGAGGCGCACGGCGCGGGCCCCGGCGCGGAAGACCGTGCGCGTCAACGACAGGGCCAGGTGCGCGCCCCCGCTCTCCAGGGCCAGCAGCTCGCAGGGGTGGGGATCATCCGCGTGGTACCGGAACTCCATGCCGGTGTAGCGCCAGCCCAGGGGGCGGTACAGCCGGCGCGCGATGGGCCGCTCGGCCGCCAGGAGGGCGCGACGGGCGCCGAGGGTGCGGGCCACGTGCCGCAGCAGCAGGGCCACCAGCCCGAAGGTGGCGCCCCCCCGATGGCCGCGGCGGATGGCCAGCCGGTTCACCTCCATGGCGCCGTCCAGCAGCGGGTCCGGCACCTCCAGGTAGCGGGTCACCTCGAGACCCGGCGGACCCGGCGGGATCACGCGCAGGGTCGCGATCAGGTCGGGGCCGGCGCGGACCTCGAGCCAGATCGCGCGGTCGTCGAAGTCGTCGACCAGCTCGGGCGGGCAGGTCTCCGCGATGCGCAGGCCCGAGGGGTTGCCCGGCGGAGGCGCCCAGCCCATCTCTTGGATGTAGATGTCGTGGAGCAGGGCCCGACACGCCGGGAGCTCCGCCGGAACGACGATCCCCGGGCGCAGTCCCACAGGTCGCCCCAGGGCCAGGACCCAGGGGGCCAGGCGCCAGCGCGCGCGCCCGTCGCGGACCAGCGGGGCCGTCATGGCGCGGCGGCCCGCTCAGGCGCGGCCATCCACCTGAGGAGCGCCGGCAGCGTCACGATCGGCGTGCTGGTCTCATAGGGCCGGGTCGCCGGCAGGTTGTAGAAGGGCACAGACGGCCAGGCGTGGTGCTCGAAGTGGTACTCGAGCACGTGGTGCGGCCCGAGAAAAAACCGCGAGAGCGGGCCCAGCCTCAGCCGGTGGGTGGACGGGGTGCCGCAGTGCTCGAACAGGGTCCGGAGCGAGTTGTAGACGGGGATCTGCAGCAGCATGGACGCGGCCAGCACGGGCAGCACCCAGCCGAGCGACAGGGCGTAGATCACGGCGCCCAGGGCCGCGAATACCGCCAGCGTCGTGAGGTGCTCCCGCGCCGTCTCGGGGCCGAACAGGCGGGCCAGCAGGAGCAGGTCGGGCGCGTCGCCGCCGAGCAGGCCGCGGAGCACCCGAGCGCGGAGGGTCGTGGGGTTCAAGGGCAGGGTGTACCGGTCCTTTCGCCATTGTTTAATTGTAGACAATTCAGAGTCAAGCGAGCTGCCGAGGTGCCGGTGATGATCGAGGTGCCAGGAGCGGTACCGGCGGAGGTGAAAGCCGAAGGGCAGGAAGCAGAGCGCGTTGGTGAGCGCGTCGTTGAGGCGCCGGTTCCGCGTGGCGTTCCAGTGGGCCCCGTCGTGGCCCAGCACAGCGACGCCGTGGAGGTGGCCGCTCACCCAGGGCACCGCCGCGGCGTAGGCCAGCGGGTTATCGACGGCGCGGGCCAGGGCGAGC
>CAZKWG010000762.1:0-3857 GCA_964556105.1 uncultured Enterobacterales bacterium
GAGCCCGTCCCCGTCCGAGTCCTTGGACGCCGTGATGTCGTCGGAGCCCTCTCGCGGGTCGGTGCCGTCGTTCAGCACCTCGTCGCCATCCGAGACGCCGCCGTCGTCCGAGTCGGGATCCAGCGGATCGGTCCCCGTCTCGTCCACCTCGGCCCCGTCCGAGAGCCCGTCATCGTCCGAGTCGGCGTCCAGGGCGTCCGTGCCCGTCTCTTCGACCTCCTCGCGATCGTCCAGCTCGTCGTCGTCCGTGTCCCGATCGAGCGGGTCGGTGCCGGTCTCCAGCACCTCCACGCCGTCGCCGAGCCCGTCCAGATCGGTGTCGTCGTCCAGGGGGTCGGTGCCGTGCTCGTCCACCTCGGCCCCGTCCGAGAGCCCGTCGTCGTCCGTGTCCTCGTCGAGCGGGTCCGTGCCCGTCCCGAAGGACTCGTCCAGGTCGCTGAGGCCGTCGTCGTCCGTGTCCGGATCGAGGGGGTCGGTGCCGATCTCGTCCACCTCGTCACCGTCCGAGAGCCCGTCATCGTCCGTGTCCTCGTCGAGCGGGTCGGTGGTGGTGTCCTCCACCTCCTCGCGGTCGTCCAGGCCGTCGTCGTCCGTGTCGGCGTCGTAGCGGTCGGTGCCCACGTCCAGCTCGTCCGGATCCAGCAGCCCGTCGCTGTCGCTGTCCAGAGCAAGACAGATGCTCTCGTTGATTGGATCGACCAGCGTGAACGAGGAGTAGGGCTGGGAGAAGGTATAGAAGCCGAAGGCGCCCTCGGGGAAGGTGCCGCTGACGTCGAACTCCTCGGTGTCGTCGACCCAGACCTGCACACGATCCAGCGCGTAGCTCAACGTCACGGTGTACGTTGTCTCGTCCGCCCAGCCGGTGTCGGCCAGGGTCGTCGCCTCGGCCAGCAGCTCGATCCCGTCTCCGTGCGACCAGAGATCGGCCGTGTCTACGCCCGTGCTCACGCGCCAGAGGCGCAGCCCCTCCTCGGCGGCGCCATAGGCGTCGCTGCTCTGGTCTCCCTGCTTCCAGTCGAAGAGCAGCCAGTCCGTGCTGGTCGCCACGCTGTCGCCCTCCTGGAAGGCCACGGCCCAGCCGATGAAGTCGTCGTCCGAGGTGGTGTTGACGGCGACCTCGAAGGTGATCTCGCGCGCCGCCGCGTCCAGGTTCGTGTTGTAGATGGAGGCGGCGGAGTTCACGGTCTGGGAGACCGTCAGGCTGTCCGCGGAGAGCGTCCAGTCAGGGGCGGGGTGCGTGCCGCCGTCGCGCTCCTCGAAGATCTCAGAGAAGTCCGCCGAGAAATCGGCGACCGTGCACTCCCACCCGTCCTCGACCCCACAGCTGCTGTCGCAGCCATCGTCGTCGGCGACGCCGCCGTCATCACAGTCCTCGCCGTCGTCCACCCTGCCGTCCCCGCAGGCAGCATGCGCCTGGGACGGGAGGAGCAGCGCGCACAGCGAGAGCAGAAGCGAGAGCGCGGGGGAGTTGAGCCGACCAGGCATCGGGGGATCCTCCGTGGGAGCGAGCGATCATCCTACACCATCGAGGGGTGGCTGCGAAGGGGGGCGCACCGGGGCGAGGGCGAGCGGACGCGAAGGTACAGAAAGTTATCTCCGATCTTGGCGTCCGCGCCATTGCAGTACGGAGGCGAGAGACGTTCGAGCTCGAACCTCCCGAGAGGACAGCATGATCACCGACATCATCTTGCATTGGAACGCCATCGCGCTCCACGTCGTCGCCCAGGACTTCAGCTCCCGCGATCTGGACGTCGTGGGCTCGGCCCACGACCCCAACCACACCCCCGACCAGGGCGGCCCCACCCGCACCTCGCGGGCGCTGGCCATCGTCCACCTCGCCATGGCCGACGCCTGGGCGGGAATCCAGGGTCAGTTCAAGCCCTACCAGAGCCCGCTGCCTGCGCTGCCGGCCAGCCCGCGCGTGCGCCTGGCCGTCAGCGGCGCCGCCTGGACCACGCTGCGGGCGCTCTATCCGCAGCAGGCCACGAAGATCGACCAGGCCCGGACCGACACGCTGGCCCTGCTCCCCAACGGCGCCGCGGCGACCAACAGCTTCAACTGGGGCGTCTCCGTTGGCGACGCGCTCCTCGCCGCGCGCGCCGCCGATGGCGCCACGGCGGTCGTTGCCTATGTCCCCAGCGACGCCCCGGGGCGCCACCGCGCCGATCCCTTCTCGTCCAGACAGCACACGGCCGCGGACGCCGGCGCCCTGCACCCGCACTGGGGCTCGGTGACGCCCTTCGCCATCGGCCCGGTCAACGCGGCGCCCTTTCTGCCCGATCCGCCGCCCGCGCTGGGCAGCCTCGAGTACCTCGCGGCCTTCGACCAGGTGAAGACCAAGGGCGGCGCGACCCGCGGCGCCCGAACCGAGGACGAGGAGATCATCGGGCTGTACTGGGGCTACGACGGCCCGGACGAGCTGGGCACGCCGCCCCGCCTGTACAACCAGGTCCTGCGGACCATCGCGATCGCGCGCGGCAACTCGGTCGGCGAGAACGCCCGCCTCTTCGGGCTGGCCAACGCCGCGATGGCCGACGCCGGGATCCAGTGCTGGCACGCCAAGTATCTCTACGATCTCTGGCGTCCGGTCGTGGGCATCCGTGAGGCGAACCCGGGCACCGGCCCCACCGGCTCGGGCGACGGCAACCCGCTGACCACGGGCGACGCCTTCTGGGCGCCGCTCGGCGCGCCCGCCAGCAACCCGGACACGGCGCCGGTCCAGAACTTCACGCCGCCCTTCCCGGCCTACCCCTCCGGTCACGCCACCTTCGGGGCGGCGGCCTTCGGGGTGGTCCGCGCCTTCTACGGCACCGACGCGGTGAGCTTCAGCTTCGTCTCCGACGAGCTCGACGGCCTCACCCGCGACGCCAGCGGTCCTCTCCGCACCCGCGTCTCCCGCACCTACACCTCGCTGAGCCAGGCCATCCAGGAGAACGCGATCAGCCGCGTCTTCCTGGGCGTCCACTGGTACTTCGACGGCACGGCCGGGGTGAAGGCGGGTGAGGCGGTGGCCAGCGCCACGATGAGCGGCATCCTCACCACGCTCTGAGCGCGTCTCGGGGCCGGTGCTCGAATCAGCGACCTGCGCCCGGCGGTGATACGCTGCCGGGCGAGGTCATCCATGTCCGAACGGCTGATCGACACCATCCGCGCCTCGATCATCGGCGACGACCGCGCCCTGGAGGGCCCCTACGGCCCGCGCCGCGTCACCTACGCCGACTACACCGCGTCTGGGCGCTCGCTCTCCTTTATCGAGGACTTCATCCGCAATGAGGTGATGCCGCTCTACGCCAACACCCACACGGAGACCTCGGGCACCGGGCTGCAGACCACACGCTTTCGGGAGGACGCCCGCAACATCATCCTGGCGGCCGTGGGCGGCAGCGAAGAGGACGCCGTCATCTTCTGCGGATCCGGCGCGACGGCGGCGATCAACAAGCTCATCGACATCCTGAACCTGCGCCTCCCCGCCGAGCTCTCCGAGCGCTACGACCTCCTCGCGCAGATCCCGCTGGCCGAGCGCCCGGTGGTCTTCATCGGCCCTTACGAGCATCACTCCAACGAGCTACCCTGGCGCGAGTCCATCGCCGACGTCGTGACCATCCACGAGGACGACTTCGGGCGCATCGACGTCACACAGCTCGAGGAGGAGCTGGTCCGCTATCAGGACCGCCCGCTGAAGATCGGCAGCTTCTCCGCGGCCAGCAACGTCACCGGCATCGGCACCAACACCCGCGCCGTCGCCGTCACCTTGCACCGGCACGGCGCCCTGTCGTTCTGGGACTTCGCCGCCGCCGGACCCTATGTTCAGATCGAGATGAACATGGCCGACGACCTGCCCGACGGCGCGCTGGCCT
>CAZKWG010000763.1:0-3855 GCA_964556105.1 uncultured Enterobacterales bacterium
GCACGCCTTGAGTAGGCCGCGGCCTCCGGAACGCGGTTTGCGTGCCTCCACCACTCGTCTCTATAGTTGCGCTGCTTGTTTGTCGCTCTAACTGGCTTGACTCGCTCCTCAACAATAGCAAACAACTCGGGCCATCGCCCCTGAGACTCTTCCGCAGACCGCTCCTCGAATTCTATGACATACCGAGAAGGTTGCAAAGTTGGACTCTCATTGAATTCCTCACCTCCCAGGTAGGCACTGATCGCCGCTCGATTGTCGGGCCTTTCAGCAAGCAGTCGTGCCATGTCTGTGATTGATGTGGACCCATTGGATGGCGAAACCTCGAATACAAAGCCCGCTCCCCAGACCTTTGTTCCGCGATATGCCTGCCCTCGGTTTGCTGATAGTGTGACAGGCATTGCATCTACCGTTCCGTCTACCAAGAATGCCGAAATTCGCTCCACACTTCGACCATCCAAGATGGGTGTCGTTGGTATTCTTCCCTTTTGCGCGTGAAGTACGCAGGCTACTACGGCAGCTTCGCCTGGCCATCTAAGGCGTCGAGTGGCCTCAAAAATGTGGCCACCAGAATCGATAATCGCTTGCAGGCCGACAACCCGGGTATCTCCCTGAGCCACCGTGTTTGTGGCAACCAAGCCAAATGTTCCCCTCTTTCGAAGAAGAGAATACGCGCGCCGTAGAAAAAAGGCAACCAGGTCGGCCAGCCCCGTCGCTGGCGAGTAGCTTTCGACAATATACTCATGGAAGAGAAGCCCTACCACTCCTCCTATCAGTGTCCCCCCCAAAAACGGCGGATTCCCCACCACACAGTCAAACCCCGAATTCTCCCGCTCGAACACCTCCGGAAACTCCAACTCCCAGTGGAACGGCACCAGCGGTCGCTCCCCTCCCCTCATCTTCTCCCGCATCACCGCCACATCCCTCTTCACCTGCTCGTCCCCTCCCCTCCACGCCGCCAGCAGCTCGCGATACTCCCGCCGCTTCTCCTCCCGCGCCTTGTCCTTGTCCGCCGCGAAGAACGCCGCGATGCACAGATCCCCCGCCACCCGCGCCGGCTCCACCGCCTCCTCGGCCTCCAGCCACTCTACCCGCTGCGTGGCCTCATCCCCATCCGCCGCCTGCTGCACGCTCTCGCGGTGCAGCTTCGCGTTCGCCGTCTGCCGCTCGATCCAGGCGATGATCGGCGGCGCCTCGACATCATCCGGCTGCCAGTCGAACCGGCCGACCTGCCGCCGCGTCAGCCCGACCAGGCTGTCCCCGTGCTTGAGCGCGTGGTCCAGGAACGTGAACGGATGATCCTTCGCCAGGGTGACCAGCCACAGCGAGAGCTTGGCCAGGTTGACCGCGAAGGGGTTCTTGTCCACGCCGTACAGGCATCGCTGGGCCACCATCCGCATGGCGTGCAGCTCGTTGGTCTCGTCGGGCGGGACCTCGACCCTCTCCCCCTCCAAGCTCCACCCGTGGTTGTCGAAGGCCGCCACCAGCGCCGCTCCCAACTGCCGGGCCGCCTCGACCAGAAACGCCCCGCTGCCCATGGCCGGGTCACACACCTTCAAGGCCAGGATCTGCTCTGGCGTCGGCCGCGGCCCCAGCGCCTCCAGCACCGGCCGCAGGGTGGTGCGCACGATGGGCTCGGTCAGCGCGCGTGGCGTGTAGTGCGAGCCGGACCTTCGACGCTCCTCGCCCGGCTGAAGGTACAGGCCGCCCTCGGGGATGATCCGCCGGTCCACGGCCTTCTTGTCCAGCGCGGCGGCGAGCTGCTCGACGTTCTTCGCGGCCTTCAGCGCCTCGGCCGCCTTGCCCGTCAGCTCGCAGTCGGCGGCCTCGCTCAACAGCTTCGCCCGGTCCCTGCTGTCCAGCAGCTCGCGCAGGTTCACGACGACGCGCTTCGGCTTGAGCGCCAGCCCCGGCGCGGTCGCGCGGCGCAGCTCGAAGCCCATCATCGCCTCGTAGACGGAGCCGATCTGCTCCACGTCCAACGATCGGAAGGAGACGCGCTCGGCGGCCTCGCCTTCGCGGATCATCAGCAGCTTCTCCAGCACCCGCCAGACCACGCCGTCGGGCACGCGGGGCACGACGATGGGCGCGGTCTCGTTCTCCTTCTGGCGGTAGGGGCGGCCCTCCAAGAACGGGTAACGTTCCGGGTCGAAGAGCGTGCCGTGGCGGGCGGGCAGGTGCAGGCGCCCGTCGCCGCCGCCCTCGTAGACCAGCCGGAACAGGGTGACCAGCCGGGCCCAGGCGCCGTAGCGCTGGTCCATGGTGTCGGGGTAGCGACCGGCGTCGGCGCGCAGCTTCTCGAACAGGCTGCCGACCGCGTAGTGGCCCGCGTACAGGCCGTCGCCGGACATGAGCGCGCGCTCTTCGGCGTAGAGCAGGAAGACCAGGCGCAGCAGGACGGTGATCAGGCCGCCGTAGACGTGCTGGGGGTCCACGTTGATCGCGTGGCGCAGCAGGTCGCCACCGCGCTCGGCGTCGGCCAGCTCGAAGCCGCGCACCAGCTCGTCCAGGGCGCCCAGGACCTGCTCGGCCAGGCGGGTGCTGACCTCGTTCTGATACTTGCGGCTCTCCGAGAGCACGCGCGGCAGGCGCTTGTTGGGCGGCACGACAAAGAGGCGATCGGCGCCCAGCAGCATGATCAGCGCGCCCAGGATGGGGCGGCCGGGCACGGTGCGCATGGCGACGAGCGGGAAGGTGACGTGGCCGGAGGTCTCGTTCTTCGGGGCGTAGACCAGCCGGATTGAACGATCGTTCAACAACAGGCCGACGGGGACCTCCTTGTCGCGCAGCAGGCGCTCCAGGCGGGCCTGGGGGCTGGCGCGCCAGCCGGTGCCGGCGCGGCCGGGGGTGGCGTCTTCGGGCACGGCGTCCAGTCCGGTGTCGCCGGGGACGCGCACGACGAGCATCTGCCAGCCGGGCTCGCCGTCGGGCCTCGGCACGGCGAAGCTGGGGCGCAGGGTGTCCCGGTAGTCGGTGAGCACCACCTCCAGCTCGCGGTTGTCTTCGGCGGGCACGAGATCGGCGGGCTGCCAGTCCAGGAGGGCGGCGGTGAATTCGGCTAGATTGTCTAGCCTTCCCTCGGGCGTGAGCTGGATCAAGGTCGCCTGTTTCGCCATCAGCTCGGCGGGCAGGGGCAGCGCGCAGCCGGCGCTCACCAGGGCCGGAGCGCTCACGACCAGGCCCACGGGCTGCACGTAGCCGAGCCAGTCCTGGTGTTGGCGAAGGGCGGGGGTGGTCATGGGGACACCGGGGGCAGGACGCGCTCGAGCTCGGTGACGAAGTCCGACAGGCCGCAATCCTCGAGCTGGCGCAGCGCCTCGCGGACCAGGGGAGCGGCGGCCAGCGCCGGGCCGGTCTGGTCGGCGCCCGGTGTGTCCGCCGAGAAGGCCATGAGATCGACTCCCACGGGCGCCAGGAGGAAGGCCAGGGCGCGCTTGGCGTGGCGTCGCGCGCTCGGTGGCTGGCCGCAGAGCTGCTCAGGGTGGCGCGCTGGGTCGAAGCCGAGCCGCGAGGCCAGGACGCGGGCCCGATCGGCCCGGGTCGCGGCCAGCAGGGCGACCAGCCAGCCCTCGGCGATGGGGTCACAGATGCCCAACGCGACGGCGGACAGTCCGCGCTGGCACAGGGCCTCTCTCGCGTCGGGCAGTCTGGCGGCGCGGCTGAGATCGCCGTCCTGGTCCGCGAGCACCACGACGACCTCCGCCCTGCCCGCGAGATCAACGGCGGCCTCCACCAGCACGGCAGCGTAGCCGAGGGGCCGGGCCCCCAGGCGCTGGCTGCGGTAGCGCGGGCGTCCGCTCGGGGCGGGGGCGCGAGCGGGACGGCGCGTGAGGTCCAGGAAGGGCCGACCGGCTCCGT
>CAZKWG010000764.1:0-3842 GCA_964556105.1 uncultured Enterobacterales bacterium
AGTACGCGGCGCGGGCGGGCACCACCACGGCGTACGCAACCGGCGACACGAAGGCCGAACTTGCGCGGGCGGGCTGGTACAACGGCAACAGCGGCTCCAAGACCCACGCGGTATGCACGGCGGAGGTGAAGCCCTGGGGCCTGTGCGACCTGCACGGCAACGTGTGGGAGTGGACCTGGGACGTGTACGACTCCGATTACTACGGCAAGTCGCCGGCCGCCGACCCGGCAGGACTTGCCGACCGCGGCGACTTCCGCGTGGTGCGTGGTGGCTCCTGGGGCAGCGGGGCCGACAACGCGCGCTCCGCGAACCGGTATGGGAACCGACCCTCGCTCACGAACGGGTTCTTGGGCTTCCGCCTCGTCTTGCCCGTCGCCGTCCTCGAGCAGAATTGAACGCCGGTCTTCGATCATGGAGAGAGTAGGAAGAGTCGGCAGCCGGATCCGCCGATGACGGGATCTTGCTGACCGCGATCGGCGATGCTCGCGCCACCGTCCCTGGGCCGATCATGGCGTTCTCCACGAGGTGAACCGTGACGTCAAGCGCTGCACTCCTGCCGGGCATCCTCCTCGCCGGGCTCTGCGCCTGCACCGGAACTGGCGACCCGCTATCGGACGAGGGGATCGAACCCGGCGACTCGACCACTGAATCGGCCGGCGACAGCGTGGTCGGGGACACCGGCGGCTCCGTCGCCGACTCGGCCAGCGACAGCGCGGGCCGGGACTCCGACGATGGCCTGGACACGGCGGCCCCGGACTCCGGTTCCGCGGACACCGCGACCCCCGAGAGCGGCGGTTCCGGGTGTGGCGTAGATACCGGCGAGGCGCCCTGGTCGACACCTTCCGGCGAGTTCTCCGCGACCGAGGCCAGGGCCGAGCTCATGGGCGAGGAGGGCGACGGTCTGGGAGCCGCCGCGTCTGCTGGCGGGGACATGGATGGAGACGGCCTGGACGACGTCGTGATCGGGGCGCCCAGCTGGGGTTCCGGCGGCGCCACGATCGTCGTCCGCGGACCGGTGTCCGGGACCTGCGTCGCTACGGACGCGGCTGCGGCGATCGCGTACGGCGGGACCGACGAAGCAAAGGCAGGGGGCGCCATCTCCGGCGGTGTGGACCTGGACGGCGACGGATGGCTCGACCTGGCGATCGGGGACATGTATGCCTCCGTCGGTGGGACCTATGGCCGTGGCTTCGTGGTCTATGGCCCGCTGTCGGGGACCCGTTCCCTGGACCTGGCGGACGCCACCATCGAGGACCCGGACATCTGGCTGCTCGGATACGAGGTCTCCCTGCTTCCGGACCTGACAGGAGACGGCCAGGGCGACCTGGCGATCAGCGACTCCGGCGCCACATTCGAGGGAGTGTACTACGACTACCCCACCACCTGGGTGCTGTCTGGCCCGCTCTCGGGGACGTTGAACCTGGACGACGCCATCGTGATCTCTGGAGAGGAGGCCCTGGTCGGTCGGGACCTGGACGGGATCGGCGACCTGAACGGCGACGGCCTCCAGGAGCTGGGGGTCGGCTCGGGGGGCGGCGGAGCGGGCGTGTACTGCGAACCTCTCGATGGCGACACGACCCTGACCGACGCCGACTGGCTCCTGAGCGACGAAGGCGTTCACTCGTTGGGCGTCGGCGTGACGGGACGTGGCGACGTGGACGCCGATGGCTACGACGACGTACTGATCGGCGCCATGTTCGCCAGCCCGAGCGGCGAGTACAGCGGCGCCGCGTACCTCTACGCCGGGAGCGCCACGCTGCCGACCACGAGCGACGCGGACGGTGCCACGGCGCAGGTCGTGGGCGAGGACAGCTATATCTACCTGAGCAACGCCATCGACCTCGACGGTGACGTGGACGCGGACGGCCATGACGACGTCCTGGTGAGCGGCAGGGGCGCGGACGGCAGCCGGGGCGTGGCGATCCTGTACTACGGTCCGATGGGGGGCTCGCACCTGCTCTCGGATGCGGACGCCACGTTCTGGGGCGGGGACGAGGGAGACCTCTTCGGAAACAGCGCGATCATGGCCGGCGACACCAACGGCGATGGGTACACCGACATCCTGGTCGGCGCCCTCTACGACGACGACAACGGGTCCTTCGCCGGCGGGGCCTACCTGTTCACGGGGCGCTGACCTCGCGACCTGTTTCCCACGCAGGCTCGCTCCAGCGTCGCGACGTCGAGCTTGATCATCGGCCTGATGGCATGGAACGCCCGCTCAGCCTCCAGGATCTCGATGCGGGGTGCGGTGGGTAGCGCGGACAGAGGACGCCTTCGCCCGGAGGCAGGGGCCGTCCGGGACGAGGCGATTCACGCTTGGTTCGCGCCGGGCATCAAGCGGTGGGGGCGAAGAAGCTCGAGGTTCAACGTCTATGGGCGTAGGGTGCCGAGGGTGGGCGATGGGGCCGTGAGCGGGGGTGGATGTTCCCCCGGGGGAATGACGTCGGGGTCCAGAAGCGGCGAACCCCGGACAGGGCCGGGGCTCTGGAGCGGGACGGGCGCGCTCAGTTGTCCTGGAGCCAGAAGGCGACGAGGTCGTCGGCCGCGCCTTGGGGTTCAGCGTAGTCGTGCTCGGTCCACCAGCCGGTCGGGGGCTCGCCGCCCGCGCGGCAAGCCGGGGTGTCGTCGCCCGCGCAGACCTCGAAGCCGTCCTCGGTGGGGCGGGCCAGCCAGCGCCCCGGGCGGGCCGCACGGCCCGTTGCGAGCGCGGCCGCGACCTGGGCCTGGATGTCGGCGGTCGTGGTCGCCGACAGGATCGTGGGGCGGAAGGGGCGCGGGGTGGCGGTCGTCATCGGCGTCTCCGGTGCAGGCGACTCCTGAATGCTCGGTGTGATCGAAGATAGCAACGACGCTTTCCGAGAATCTTTCCGCGTCCCGAAGTGTCCGCGCCCATCCGCCCACCTGCGCAGGATGTCCGCGAAGTGCGAAGGTTGTCGTTGACTTTCCCCCCGCGCGAAGCGGTGATGCCATCACACCGGAGGCACCCCGCCATGACGCTCCAGACCGCCATCGCCGACTACCTGAGCAGCCTCGCCGCCGAGGGCCGCTCGCCCCGCACCGTGGACGCCTACCGCCGCGACCTGGACCGCCTGGTGGCCTTCCTGGGCGCGGACGTCGACGTCGCCAAGGTCACCCCCCAGCGGCTCCTGGCCTTCGCCAGCAGCGCCGCGATGGCCGGTGCCGACGGCGAAGCGCGACACCCGACCAGCAACAACCGCACGCGCTCGGCGGTCCGCGGGCTCTTTGGCTACCTGACCACGGCCTGGGTCCTCGAGCGCGATCCGGCGAAGGCGCTGCGGGTGCGCGCGGTGGACCCGCCTCGGCCTCGCGTCCTGGCCGAGCCCGAGGAGGTGAAGCTCCGCGCCGCCGTGACCGAGGACAGCAGCAGCCTCGGCGAGCGCGACCGGCTGATGGTGGACGTGCTCCTCGCCACCGGGATCCGGGTGAGCTCGCTGGTCGCCCTCAACGTTGACGACGTGGACCTGGACGCCGAGCGGCTGTGGATCCGGGCCAAGGGCGGGCGGCGGATGAGCGTCGCGCTGCCCCGGGCCCTGGGCGAGCGGCTGGTGGCGGGCGCCGCGGAGGGGCCGCTCTTCCGGTCGCGCGGTCGCGGCTCGGGACGCGGCTGGGGGCGCGCGCGGTGCAGTTGCGGCTCGCGGACTGGGTCGCCAAGGCGGGGATCCGCGAGGGGGTGTCGCCGCACGCGCTGCGCCACACGTGCGCCACGAGGATGTACCGGGAGACCAAGGAGCTGCGGCGCGTGCAGGTCGCGCTCGGGCATCGGAGCGTGGTGACGACGGAGCGGTATGTGTCATAGTCAAGTGTGGAGGATACACCTCGGG
>CAZKWG010000765.1:0-3840 GCA_964556105.1 uncultured Enterobacterales bacterium
CCTGGGACAGCGCCAGGATCTCGCGCTGCACCCGCAGCTCCTGGACGGGCGCGAGCGCCCGCAGCAGCTTGAGCGCGACGCGCTCGGATCCAGGCTCCGCGCCGAGATCGCGGGCCTCGTAGACCTCTCCCCAGCCACCAGCGTCGTGAAATCGGATGATCTCGAAGCGGGCGTCTATCCGTGCGCCAGGGTTCAGCGCCTCGCCACGCGCGTCGGAGGGTGCGTCGTCGAGGAGGGTGTCGGGCAACGTGCAGCTCCTGAGCCTGGCGCATGATACTTCGACGCAGGTGTCAGCGGCTTCTTCAGTAAGACTCCCCGAAGAGGAGCAGAGCGTTGCGGGTCGTGCAGCTGCATGTCAGCGCCGAAGCGGATGGTGGCTGGCGGCTCGTCATGAGCGAAGGAGGGGGTGCGCCCGTGTCCGCGCGCGTCTCCGCCGATCAGGTGCGCGAGGTCGGCGCGCGGGCGCGGGCGACGCTCATCCCCGAGGCCGTGATCGTCCGAAAGCACGATCTGGGGCTGGTGGCTGCGGAGATGAGCACGGGCCAGGCGATGGCGCAGGTGCTGTCCGCCGCCCGGGTCGGTGAGCTGTGGCAGCGCACGCTCGGCGAGCCGGGCGCCGAGGGCATCGCGCTGGCGTTGAGCGCCGACGATCCAGACATCGCCGAGCTGCCCTGGGAGCTGCTCACGACCAGCCCCCAGGAAGATCTGCTGGAGCTCCGAGGCGGCGTGGTAGCGCGCCTGAGCCGTGACGGCGCGAGGGACCCGGCCCCGGAGGGCCGCGAGCGCCTGCGTGTCCTCCTCTGGTGCCCTACGCCAGAGAACCCCACCTGTCGCGAGGTCATGGCCGCGGTGGACCAGCTCGCCGCCGAGCTCGGCCTGGACGCGCCGGTGCGGGTCGATCCCGCGCGCGGACCGCTCCCTCCTGAGGATCCAAACCTGGCCGATATCCTGCACATCATCGGCCACGGAGTCGTGGCGGAGGAGTTCGCGGCGCTGAGAATGCACGAGGCGCGTCTTCTCGCGCCTGGTCCAGCCGCCGGGCTCGTCGGTCCGGCCCTCGGCCGCCTCGCGCTGGTCGTCCTGGATGTCTGCTCGGGGGGCAGCCCAGGCGCCGATCCGCTGCGCAGCCTCGCGACGCAGCTCGTCTCGCAGGGCGCTCCCGCCGTGCTCGCGCCCGCCCGCCCGGCCCTCGTCCAGGCGAGCCTCGCGTTCTCTCGTGGTCTTTATGGCGCGCTCTCCCGCGGAGAGGCCCTCGTACAGGGCGTGCGCGAGGGGCGCGCTCAGGTGCGTGGCCTGGGTCTGGCCCACCCCGCAGGCCGAGCCAGCAACCTGCTCTATGTCGTCGGGAGGATCGACGCGCTCCTCGCGCCTCCGCCCGTCATCCAGTCCTGGCGGCCCTCGGGCTGGCCAAGGCTCGAGCCGGCGCTGCGGGCGCTGATGACGCGGGCCCGCGCGATGGCCGCTCGGGAGCGCAGGGGCCACGTCGGGCTGGAGCATGTGGTCCGCGCCTGGGAGCCCTCGGATGGTGGCCCGCTCGCATGGCGCCTCGTTCACCGCCTTCGCGCCCAGATCACGGAGACGCAGTGGGCTGCGTTGAGCCCCGCGCCCTGGTCGGACGCTGAACCAGGTGCGACGCCGCGCCTGGCGCGGCTGCTCGAGGGAGCGCCGGACACGGCGACGGTGGACGATCTCTGGCGGGCGATCGCGCTGGACCCGAACCATGGCCTGCACGCGCTGACCGGTCACTCGCTCGCGTTCGAGGTGATGGCGCACGGACCGGAGACGCCACTGCTCGGTGGCTCTACCCCAGGGCCAGGGGCGCCGGCGCTGGGCTTGGAGATCCTCTGGGGTCCACGCGACGGGGATCGTCTGCTGCTCACGCGTGGGCAGACTTTGGGGCGTGGAGACGCGGTAGACGGGCCCGACCTGGCGATATCCCCAGCGGACGCGCCCTGGAGCGATGAGCGCCTGTCGCGCCGCCACCTGGTCTGGCTCGGACCGGGGAGCGTGGAGGCCCGTCGGCCTGTATTACGCTACGCCGGTGGCCGCCTGGACCGGCCCGTATCACAGAAGGGGCCCTTTGAACTGTTGGCGGGGGACCTGCTCAAGCTGGGCGAGCGCACCTGGCTGCGCGCGATCGGACGAGAAACGTTCGCACAGCCGAGGGCGTCAGGCCATGACCAGACGTAGCTGGACCCTTCATCCCACCAGGAGTGACGATGCCCCTGCGCCTCTGCCCGACTGACCCCCTGCTGGATCTCGCCCGTCGCCGCTTCGAGGGCCTGAACGTGCTCGGCACGCCGACCCCGAGCCTGCGCCCGCTCACCGTGGTCGCCCTGCCGAAGCGCGGCGATCCGGTCGAGCTCGGCGCGCTCTCCGCCATGGTCGAGGACGCCACCGCGCTGAGCGCAGAGCCGCCCGTCGAGGAGGAGCTGCTGCCCGACCTCGCGGGCCAGAGCTCGCGGCGCTTCGGCTTCGATCTCGCCGCGCGCCTGCTGCCGGGCGTGCTCGGCGCCTTTGGAGCAGACGCCGGTCTGGTCGCTCGAAGCGCCCAGAGCGCGGAGTTCTCCTTGAGCTTCGGCGGTGTGCGCGCCCTGCGGGTGGACCGGGCGCGCCTTGGGCGGGCGCTGGGCAACCTGAGCCTGAGCGCGCAGCATCCCCACACGGCCTGGCTCTCGGAGCCGGGCGTCCGCTTCGCCGTGGTCGATCGGGTCATCGTGGCCGACGAGGTCGACGTCCACCTGCACGACGCAGCGAGCAGGGACCTGCGCGCCGCCGCGCCCGATCCTCATGGGCTGGTGGGCCTCTCCGGCGGGCTCAGCGCGGGCCACGATCAGTCTCAGCGGATCCGCTCGCGCGCCGCGGCGCCCGTGGTCCTGGCCTGGAGCTGCCTGGTCTACCGCGTCGGCTCGGACGGGCGCATCGGCGCGTTTCGAGGCGAGGTCGGCCAGATGGACGGGGAGGAGACCTCTGGCGAGCGGGCGTCCGCCTGGCGTCTCGACGAGGCGGGTCGGATCCGGTCGCCCGGGGAGCAGACGCAGGCTGCGCCCGTCGAGCACCTCGGCGTGGTGGACCTGCTGGCGGCGGGCGACCTCCTCTTCCGCACCGGAGGGCTGCGCCCCGGAGACGCAGGGGCTGGCGGTGAGACGGGTCAGTACGGCCCCACCTACACAGGCGGCCCCGCCGACCTCTGGATCGGCAGCGATCTCATCGGCCTGAGCTACACCGGGGCGCCGTCGAACGGGATCGTCACCGAAGACCAGCTTCTGCGCCGCCGCTCGAGCGGGTCCAGCTATCCCCCGCTCGCGCCGCTGACGGGCGAGGGCACCCGGAGCGCGGTGACCGTCGCCCAGAGCGGCGCTGGCTTCGACAGCCGGACCAGCTTCCTGGACGACGCCTGGGACGAGCTGTCGCCCGGCGGCAACGACACCGTCTACCACGTGCGCGCCAACGCGCGGCGCTACACCGTGACCGACGTGGGCCTGCTGTCCAGCGCGCTGTCGAACGCCCAGGGCAGCCAGTGGGTGGACAAGCTCGTCGAGCGCAACAGCAGCAACCAGGTCGTGAACACCGGCTGGGTCTACGTCGAGGTGCTGGCCTACGACGGCACCATCCACCGCAAGGTCCACCAGTTCACGCCCTCGGGAATGGTCCTGCCCCCGTCGACGAACACGCTCACCCTGGAGCCGGGCACGGGCATGTCGCTGTCCAGCCTGGTCAGCACCTATGTGAGCAACGGCTGGAAGTACGCCTGGGCCAACGTGGACGCGAGCGTGGTCCAGGGGGGGCCGTTGACGGCGGGCCCGCCGTCGGCGCCGCCGGCCTGGGGGAGCAACGAGG
>CAZKWG010000766.1:0-3824 GCA_964556105.1 uncultured Enterobacterales bacterium
AGGCCCGCATCGGCGTCGGCGTGCAGGCGCTGGGCGGCGCGGCCTCCGCCTACATGAACGCGCTGTCCTACGCCAAGGAGCGCGTGCAGGGCACCAGCCTGGCCAACCTGAACGACGCCGACGCCGAGCGCGTCACCATCGTCCAGCACCCCGACGTCCGGCGCATGCTCATGCTCCAGAAGGTCTATGTCGAGACGATGCGCTCCTTCCTCTACACCACCGCGCTGCGCCTGGACCGGGCGGAGGCGCAGGTGGACCCGGAGGAGTCCAAGTACCTGCTCGGGCTGGTCGAGCTGATGGTGCCCATGGCGAAGGCGCACTGCACGGACGTGGGCTTCGAGGTCTGCCGTCTCGCCATCCAGACCTACGGTGGATACGGCTATATCGGCGAGTACCCCGTCGAGCAGACCATGCGCGACAACAAGATCTACAGCATCTACGAGGGCACCAACGGCATCCAGGCCATGGACCTTCTGGGCCGCAAGATGCGCAAGGGCGGCGGCGTCCTGTTCATGAACTGGCTCGGCGAGGCGAACGCCGAGATCGAGCGCTGCCGCGCCGCGGGCCTGCTGCCCGAGGTCGTCAACGCCCTGGACAAGGCCAAGGACAACCTGGCGGGCACGGCGATGTACCTGGGCGGGCTCGGGATGCAAGGCAAGGTGGAGTCCGCCATGCTGCAGGCCAGCCCCTTCCTCACCCAGTTCGGCACCGTGGTCCTCGGGCTGCACGCTCTCTGGCAGGCGCGCGTGGCCCAGGAGGCGCTCACCGCGGGGGCCAAGGGCTCGGATGAGGCCTTCTACAAGGGCAAGCTGGCGAACGCCGTCTTCTACGCCCACAACGTGCTGCCGCAGGCGGTGGCGCTGGGCAAGAGCATCCAGAGCGGCGACGAGAGCTGCATGGACCCCTGCCTGTTCGGCTGAGATCGCCCGCGGCTCAGGGGCAGACGCTGGTCACCGCGCTCCCGAGCTCGGGCACGTAGCGTAGGCCCTCGGCGCTCACCACGGCCTCGACCGGCGCGCCGGGGCCCTCCTCGCCCGAGACGAGGGTCAACGTGCAGGGCGCGCAGCTGTCGCCGACCGCCGCGCTCACGTCGAGCGCGAGGACGGCGCTCGGTAAGGCGCTGGCCTCGAGGGTCGCGTCGCGCCGCCAGTCCACCACCACCAGGGACAGCGCCGTGGACGCGTCCCGCAGGTGAACCCAGGACATCCCGCCATCGCGCGAGCCTGGCGGATCGTCGCGCAGATCGGCGGCGTTGGTCCCGTTGGTCGAGGCCGCGCTGAGCGTGCAGCCGGTCGCCTCGATCCCGAAGGACCAGGCCTCGACGTCCAGCGACGGGTGCGCGAGCTGAACGGTCGCCTCGAACTGGACCGTGCCCGCGCCCTCGACCTCCTCGGGCGCAGACACGCTGAGCGCGAGCCCGTCCGCGCAGCCCGCGGGCGCCGCGCGCGTCGGCGCTGGGCAGGCCCCCGCCTCCAGGGTCGGGAGCCAGGTGTTGGCGCCGGGCCCGAGCCAGCTCCAGAGGGCGAAGGCGTCAGCGGCGTCCACCACGTCGTCGTCGGCCAGATCCGAGGCCTCGGCGCAGGCCGTGGGCCCGCCCGAGAACACCGACCGCGCCACGTACATCCCGTCGGAGACGTCCACCCACCCGTCGCCGTTGGCGTCGCCCGCGACCGTCGTCCCCACCGGCGCGGGGGCGCTGGCGCAGACAGCCTCCGTCGAAGCGCCCTTGTCGGCGCCACAGGCGCTCACGAACAGAAGGAGTGGTACAGTTGACCGATGAAGCGTACCCATCGGCCGAGCATGCTCCGCGTCCTCATGCTCGTCAACCTGGCCGCGGCCGCCTGCGCCGATCCCCAGCAGGCCACGCCCGCGTCCGCCGCCAGCGCCGCGCCCTGGCAGGCGCCCGCGGCGGCGACCGAGCCCTGGACCCGACTCTCCCGCCCGCTCTCCACGCTCCCGCAGGTGGAGATCAACGCAGGAGCGCTCTCCACCCTCGATCTCGGCCCCAGCTCCTGGCTCGCCGATGACGACAACGTCATCGACGCGCTCACCGCCCCCCTCGGGCGCGGGCAGTTCGTCACGGAGGGGCTGGGCGCGGCGCTGGAGGAGGCGCTGGAGGAGGCCGAGGAGCTGGGGCGAAACCCGCGGCGCTACACGGTCGCCACCCTGACCCTGGAGAAGGCCATGGGCTCCGCCTTCAGCGCCGGGGTGTGCGAAAACCCACAGGTCTCCACGACGGTGGATGGCGAGGACGGCGACTGGGAGCTCCGCTTTGGACTCCAGGCCTACACCCACCTGCTCGCGCCGCCCGAGCCGTACTGGACGACGCTCCCCGAGGCCTGCCAGGAGGGGCTGCTGGAGACCGGCGGAGACATCGAGGCCGCGGTGGACGCCGGCGCCTGCGCGCACTGGGAGGCCGCAGGCTTCTTCGCCGAGGGCTCCGAATGCCGGCTCTGCGTCGAGGAGAGCGCGGGCGACTACGCGGCCTGCCTGGAGAGCGGCGCCTGCCAGGAGGAGATGCCCGAGACGACCTGGTCGGTCGTGAACGGCGAGAACGTCTACTACCAGCTCGCCGGCTCCCACATCCTGGCCTGCGCGCCCGACTACGGCATCAGCGTGCTGATCGGCGTGACGATCGCGGCCGACGGCTCCATGCCGGAGCCTTATGACCACGCCGGCTGGGAGCAGCTCTGCATTCCATTCTGGGACGAAGAGATCGACGACTTCTCCTACTACTGCTGGGATGGCCGCTCCACGTTGACCGAGGGGGAGACGCTCGGGCAGGGTGTGCACGGTATGGTGGTCTCGCTGCACCCGGAGGGGGAGACGGGCGATCATTACCGGCATCGCTCCATGTTCACGCCGCGCATCACCGTGGACGGCTACGAGCTCCGCTACGGCTGGGAGTGGGCCCACGGGCGAGCGGTCCTCAGCCACCCCACCGACTGCCCCGACATGAACGAGGACGGCGTCGTGGACGCGCAGGATCCGTTCATGGGCCTCCCCTGCGTCGGCTGGGGCCTCAACCCGCTCGAACTCCGCCCGGACGGCACCGACCCGACGCAGCTCGACCACACCTATGCGCGCGACTGGCTCGCGGCGTCCGTGCTGAAGACCGCCACCACCCGCACCGGCGTGCCCATTCAGATGTCCAACCAGAGCCGCTGCGCCGAGTGGCAGGCGCTCGACGACGGGACGCACCGCTGCCTCTCTCTGGGCGTCCCGGAGGCGGGCTGGCTCTATGACGCCGTGAACTCCTGGTGGGAGACCGATCAGGGCAACACCATCGCCTTGCCGGTCGCGACCCTGGCCTCGACCGGCGCGGCCGACCCGGACATCCCCGGCGAGGTCATCCCCTTCGTGGCCAGCTCGCCCACGCTGGCGGACCCGGAGTTCGACGACTGCAGCTGGCCGGCGACCTTCACGCCTGACCAGGTGCCGTTCCCGGACCACCCGGGAGACTGGACGGGGCCCGTGTCCTTGTGGGGCGATGGCTGGCGCTTCGACAAGGAGGACGCCGAGGACATGCGCCTCGTGCTCTACACGAACGTCGCCCGCAATTTCTGCCCGGACGGCATCGAGGAGGCGCGATGATCTGGCTCCTGGCCGCCTGCGCCGGCCCATCGGACAAGGCGCCCGCCGAGACCGCGACCCCTGCTGAGACCGCCGCGCCGGTGGTGCCGCTGGACGGCGAGTGGGACGTCGAGACCGCCACCGCCTGGTCGGGCGACTGCGCGCTGGAGGACCCGGACAACGGCTACCCCGCCGAGGCGGTGTGGGTGGTGGACGTGCGCGCGACGGTGGTGGTCGTCTACCTGAACTAC
>CAZKWG010000767.1:0-3818 GCA_964556105.1 uncultured Enterobacterales bacterium
CCGACGGCGAAGAGATCGGCCGGGCCGACGCTCTGGCCGGGCGTGTACTGGGCGGCGATCGCCTCGGGGACGCGCAGCTCCCGGAGCACCTGCGGAGCGGCGACGCCGGCCTTGGCCGCGTGACCGTTCAGGGCCTTGTTGGTCCGGCTGGCGCGACGCACGCCGAAGCCGACCTGAACCGCCGAGTAGCCGTCCTTCTCGCCCACCTTCTTCACGCGGAGCACCGCGTTCGGGGTGACCTGGAGCACGGTCACGGGGACGAGGTCCCCGTCCTTGTCGAAGAGCTGGGTCATTCCCAGCTTGCGGGCCAGGAGGCCCATCTGCATGTTCGCCATGTGTCCACCACATTGGAGCGCATTGGACGGTCACCCGGAATGGGGCCGTCGTACGACTCGAGAGAGCCCCCCCATGTAGCGCGATGAGGCTGGACCGGCAACGTCAAGCGGCCGACCGCGCCTCAGAACACCGTCCCCGACAGGGTCACGACGTAGTCCGGATCGGAGGGGTCGTTGCTCAGGATGTGCAGGATGTTCGTGTCGAAGGCCTCGCTGCCCAGGTCCAGGCAGCTCTCGGTGACCGTGTACGTCACCGCCAGGCTGGTGCTCTCTCCCGGCGTCAGGGTCGCGCTCCCGCCCGGCCAGTCGGTGGTGAACGTGCCGCAGGTGGAGATGCTGTCGTTCGTCACGGTGACGGCGGTGATCTCCAGGTCCTGGTCACCCTCGTTGGAGAGGGTGAGCGGCTGGCTCTTCGAGTAGCCGTCCGTGGCGATCAGCCAGAGGAACGAGAGCGCGTGCGCGTCCGTGCCGCCCGTGTCCACCGCGAGGATGGGCTGACAGATGGTGCAGGAGAAGTAGCCTTCGCCCTCCACTACGATGGTCGCCGAGACGCCCTCGACGTCCGTCGTGATCTCGATGGCGCCGCTGTCCACGCCCTCGTCTTCGGGCGCGTAGGTGACGTTCAGCGTGCGGCTCTGGCCCGCGGAGAGCAGGGCCGGCAGCGAGAACCCGTCTCCCTCGGCCGAGAACTCCGGATCGGTGGACGTCACGTCCACCAGCAGCAGGTCCGCGTCGCTGTTGTTCGTGACCTCCACGCTCTCAGAGGCGGGAGACAGCGCGTCCACCGTCCCGAACTCGATGGAGGTCTTGGAGAGCTGAAGGCTACCTTCTCCCTCACCTTCGCCCTCGCCCTCGCCCTCGCCCTCGCCCTCGCCGCCCTCGACGACGCCAGCGCCGGTCAGCGGGACCTCGCCGTAGCCCTCCTCCGAGCTGAGGCCGACCCGGAAGTTGCCGTAGTAGTACACGGCGGCCTCGGGCGCGAAGCCGAGCGTCACGATGACCTCGTCGCCCGCCCCCATCTCCAGGGGCAGGGTCAGCGCGGTGTCCAGCGTGAACGTGTTGTCACCGCTGACGAGCGCGTCCGTGACGGTCAACAGGTCGACGCCGTCGTTGCGCAGGATCAGATCGGCGGTCGTCTCCGTGCCGATCTGAACGTTCCCATAGTCAACCTCGGAGGGCTCCAGGAACAGTTCCCCGAACGAGGTCCCGCCCGTGTCGTCGTTTCCGATGTCCGTGTCGATAGGCTTGACGCCGGTGCAAGCCGAAGCCAGCAGCGTCACCACCAGGGCCGTATACCGCATTCTTCCTCCCCTACCGTGCCCGCACCGCGCGAGGCACAGCTCAGGTCAGAAGGTATACTTCATATAGCCGGTGAAGTCAGCGCCAAAGTCGAAGCCGAGCGCATAGAAGAAGTGCGCATCGGCGCCCACGGAGAAGTGGGAGAGCTTGGTGTAGTACTCGAAGGTGGGGCCAGCGTGCACGATGGGGTGTGGCCCGTCGTGGAAGCCGCCGTCGTTGCCACCCCAGGAGTCCTGCACGATGTCCGTGTAGTAGAACTCTTCTTCCACCAGCAGGGGGGCAAAGAGCACGCCGCCGCCCGCGTTGATGCCGACGCCGAAGCGACGGGCCGGGTAGAAGCTGGCCTCGATGCCGCCGCCCACGATGTAGGTGCGGACGTCGCCCTGAATATAGGGCGAGGGCTTGCCCGCCGCGTTCCCGCTGCAGAGACCCTGCGCCTGCGACTCGAAGTAGCAGCCGTTGTGAACACCCTGGGAGAAGCCGAGCTCCCAGGCCAGCGACATGGACTCGGTGTCCACGAAGTCCTGGCCGATGAACAGCGAGGAGTAGGTGCCGGCGTTCACGAAGCCATTGAGCTGCCCGAGGAACGCCGCGCCGCCCACGTTGGCCCGCGCGTAGAAGCCCTTCACGATCTCGCGCACGGGCTTGTCGTTTGCGCGACGCTTCGCGTCGTTCTCGTCGACCTCTTCCTCTTCGTCCTGCGCGAGGGCGGCGGACGAGACGAAGAGGGGAGCGAAGGCGAGCAGGGCGGGCAGCATCAGCTTCAAGGACTTCATCTCGTGCTCATCCGAAGTGCGAGGAGTCGGCCAGGTTTGAGAGCAGAAGCCCTTAACCCGGCGCGAAGATGAACGGGTAGGACACGATGACGATACCGCCACCCTTCGGCTCCGGGAACTGGAACTTCATGAAGCGCTGGTTGATGCAGCTCTCCACGGCGTCGTTGTTCATCGTGGTCTGCTTCGTCTCCGCCTTGGTGACCGAGCCGTCCTTGGCGATGACGAACTTGACCGTGATCTTGCCACCCAGGCTGGGGTTCTTGGTCAGCTCGCGCTGGTAGCAGTAGCGGATCTGGTTCATGTTCCGCTTGATGACCGCGTCGATGAGCGACTTGTCGAGCGCGCCGAGGATGATGGGGTCACCACCGATCTTCCCGATGCCGCCTTCGCCCTTCTCACCGAAGCTGCCGCCGCCGGAGCCGTAGCCCGAGGAGCCCGACCCACGGCCCTTGGTGCCGAGGCCGCCGAGGCCTTCCGCCGTACCGCCGCCGCCGAGGCCGGAGCCGCGCGCGCCGAGACCGCCCGAGCCGATCTGCGTGCCCTTGGCGCCGATGAGGCCGCCGATGCCGCCGGTCAGGTCCGAGCTGAGGGCCGCGCTGCCGAAGACGTCGCTGGCCGCGCCTTCGCGCATGGCGCCGAGGAGGCCGGCGTTCTCCGCCACCTCTTTGTCCAGCTCCTTCTTCTTCATCTCGACCTTGTTGCCCTTGGCCTGCTTCATCTTGGCGTCTTTCTTGCCGACCTTGCCCTCTTCCTTCTTGGCCTTGGCGCCCTCACCGGCGTCCGGGTTGGCCTCAGGCTTCTTGTCCGGGAGGGGCTTCTCCATCTCCGGCTTCTCGAGGAGCATCTCGACGAAGCGGTCGGGGATCTCATTGGTCGCCGAGTGCGGGCGCGGCGGCGTGGTGAGCACCACGATGAGGAACATGATGGAGAGGAAGCCGATGAACGCCATCACGGCGAGCAGCGGGTAGTCCATCCGCTCGGTGATCTTCGTCACGATGTGGCGGCCCGGGTGGACGCGCTGCCCGAAGAAGACCGAGTTGCCGATGTCCACGACGATGCGGGTGTCGTCCTCGACCGGGACCTGGTACAGGCCCTTGCCCACCGAGCGGGCCGCGCCGGAGGCGACGAGCTGCTCGATGCTCTTGCGCTCCTCGCCCTGGTCCACGAAGCCCTTCCAGCTCTCATGGACGTTGGCGACGCAGCGGTTCCCTTCCCAGGAGAAGAGCGCGTAGTTGTCGAAGGGGAGCGTGTCGTCGGGGACGTAGAACTCGTTCCGCCACTCGATGGAGATCTCGCTGAGCAGCGCGCCGGCGATGAAGTCCAGCTTCTGGAAGCCGGAGGGGAGCCAGGCCACGGGCTTGTCGAGGATGCGCAGGCGCGTGCCCGAGGAGGAGCCGAGCGTGACCGG
>CAZKWG010000768.1:0-3816 GCA_964556105.1 uncultured Enterobacterales bacterium
GGGCCTCGCCGAGGTCCGTCTCGCCCCCTCCCTGGCGCGGCGTGGGCCTGCGGGTCTCGCTGCGCATGTGGATCTGGTGCAGCGGACTGCTGTCGACCTTGACGACGCGCTGGCGCAGCGCGTCGGGCATGGGGCCGGTCAGCTCCTGATCGGTGCCCTCCTTCGAGTGGCACTGGGTGCAGACGATGGTGGGGATCTCGGCCTTGGCGATATCATCCGGCGTTTGAGGCCGATTGGTCAGCATCATCCAGAGATTGTGCGGGTAGTGGCTGATCGGCACCAGGTGGCAGTCGTGGCAGGTCGTCAGCCCGGCGTGCACCGAGCGGTCGAAGGCCTCGTTGGCGTAGTCGTGCGCGTGGCAGGAGCCGCAGAAGCTGGGATCGGCCCACAGGTAGTTGAAGACCTGGCGCTCCGGCACCAGGCCCACACCCAGCCCGGCCGCCAGGCAGGTCGCCGCCGTCAGCATCGAGCGTGGGCTGGCCGAGATCTCGGCCCAGATGCTGGCGAAGAAGGCACGAGGGGCAGAAAACACCTCAGAACCCCGCGTGCCGCCAGGCGGCATAAAGGAAGTGGAGGCTCGATCCGAGCAGACCCATGCCGAGCAGCCCCACCAGGAAGAGCCCGATTTTCAGTCGCGACGAGATCACGGCCTGACCTCCAGATCGTCCCAGCGCTCGGAGTCGTGGAAGTAGCGGTAGAGCGGCAGCGCGTTCTCGCCATGGCAGGCGGCGCAGGCGTCTTTCCAGCCGGGTCGGCGAAGGTTGTCGCCGGGTTCGCTGGCGTCCGGGCCGTGTGTCAGGTGGCAGCTCGAGCAGGTCAGCGCCCCGTTGACGCCCGGAGGCTGCTGGCTGCCATCGGAGGCGAAGAGCGGCAGCCCACCCAGCGGCGTCCAGCGGCTGCCGTCAGGGGCGAAGACCATCTCGGGGTGGCTGAAGCTCAGGACGGTCGGCGCGTCGTCGTGCCCCGAGCCCTCGGCGTGACAGGCCAGACAGACCGTCTCGCGCGGGTTGCGGTCGGAGCCGACCCGGGCGCGAGGCGCGTCGCCGTGGACCGGGTGGCAGTCCAGGCAGCTCGCCCGGCCGTGCCCGCCGCGGTGCTTCGCGTCGGCCTGCTCCGCGTGGCAGCTCTCGCAGGCGGCGATCTCGTCGGTGGGGCGAGGGTCGTGCGCGCCATGGCAGGATTGACACGTCAAAGGATCCGCGTTGCCGGTGTGCACCTCACCGTCGACGGGGTGGCCCAGGACCCCCGGCCGCACGCCCGCATGTCGGGCCGAGCCGCCAGGACCGTGGCAGCTCAGGCAGCCCAGTGGATCGGCCCCGGTCGCGCTGCTGGCGCTGCCGAGCAGGCTGTCGCCCACGCGCTCGCCGTGGGGATCGTGGCAGGCCAGGCAGCCGATGTGCGCGGCGCCGCGCAGGCGCGCGTGGTCGCCGCCGAGCTCGCGCGACTGCCCGGTGTGGCAGCTCGCGCAGAGCGTGGCGCCGTCCTTGCCCTCGCGCAGCAGGGCCTTGCCGGTGCCCCCGACCAGCGCGTGGCAGGTCTGACAGCTCAGGTGCCCCTCCTCGTCCAGGGGAAGCTCCGAGTGCTCGGGGTCCACCGCCACCCGGCCCTCGGTCAGGCCCATGGGGTGGGTGTGACCCGCGGTGGCCTCCCCCTCGTGGCAGGCCACGCAGAGCTCGCCCTCCGTTCCTTGACGCGTCAGGTGCTCCCCGGCAGCTCCGTGCACGGCGTGACAGCTCAGACACTGGCCTTTCGTTGGATCCAGGCCGGCGTCGCCCTCCGGCCGATCCTTCATCGCCGCCACCAGCTTCGCGCCGGTGGGGTGACCGCCGCCGCCCAGCTCCAGCAGCGCGAGCGCGCCCTCGTGCGCCGACTCGGTGTGGCAGGCGACGCAGAGCTCCGAGGCCTGGCGACCCACGCGCAGGAAGGTTCCCTGATCGATCGCGTGCGGCTCGACCTGGTCGGCCTCCTTCGCGCCGTTCAGCCCATCGAGCTCGCCCAGCGAGACGCCGCCGTGCGGGCTGTGGCAGGTGCTGCAGACGATGTTGCCCTGCTCGTCCAGCGGGAAGTAGTCCGGGATCTGCTTCTCGGGCTTGAGGTTGACGGGGTGGGCCTTCAGGGTCGGGTCCCAGACCTCGCGCCCGTCCTCGATCACCCCGCTGTGGCACTGCAGGCAGCGCTGGCCGCCGACGGGGTCCAGCGCGCGGGCGGGCGCGAGGGCGGCGCGCAGCCAGCGCCGAGGCTCGCCCGCGAGCGCCGCGCTCAGCGCGCCAGAATCGAGGTCCAGACTGAGGATCTCGCCGGCGCCCGCGTCCAGCACGAGCAGCTCGCCGTCCTTGCCGCGGGCCATCGCCACCGGGTGCACCAGGGCGAGCGGCACGCCGTCGACCGCCAGCAGGCCCCGGGCCGCGCCGTCCGCGTCGAAGAGCTGCAGCGCCCCCAGCTCGGAGTCGGCGACCACAACCGCGCCGTCGCCCAGCGGCTCGATGGCCTTGGGCTGCTTGAGGTAGCCCACCCAGGCGCCGAAGCGACCCTGCGAGGCTCGCGGACGACCGTCTTCGTCGAGGCGCTGGATGCGGCCCTGCAGCGTGTCCACCGCCAGCAGCCCACCCGCGGGATCCCGGACCAGATCGGCGAGGATCGCCAGTTCTTCAGAGGCCGCGTCCTTCAGCACCTGGCGCACCACCTCGCCGGTCTGCGTGTCCAGCCAGCTCAGCCGCCCTTGCCGGTCCGAGACCACCAACGTCCCGCCCAGGTCCAACAGCGCCACGGGAGAGGAGAGCCCCTGCGTGCCGCCCTCGAGCTGCAGCGGCGGCGCCGACAGGCGCGCCAGCACCTGCCCCTGCTGGTCTACGCGCAAGACCTGCCCGCGTGGATCGGAGAGCCAGAAGCTGGCGTCCGGGCCCACGGCCAGGCGCAGCGGGTGACCGAAGCTCTCCTCGTCGCCCAGGCTCAGATCGGCTTTGCCGTCCGCGCCCAGGCGCACCAGCCGGCCCCGGTAGCCGTCCAGCACCCAGAGCTCACCGCCCGCGCCCACGGCCAGGTCGCCCGGCATGTGCATGTCCAGGCTGAGGCGCGCGCGCACCGCGACCTCGACCAGGGGTGGGCTGTCCAGGAGCTCGACGGGCATGGGCGGGGAGCACCCCGTCAGCGCGAGCCCGAGCGCGATCGAGGCCGACTTCAAGGTCCCTCCCCGTGGCAGGCGGCGCAGAGCTCGCCGGTCGTGGCCGAGGCCGCGAGCATCGGGTGCCCCTCGCCTCCGCCGGGCCACTGAACCGGGCTGGCTGTCAGCGCGCTCCAGTCGGCCGCCAGCGCCGCCTCGCGCAGCGGGACCGAGAGGTCGCGGCGCCCCGCGGCGTGCGCTGCAGCTTCGGGCGTGTGGACCTCGTGGCAGGTGAAGCAGGCGATGCGGCCCTCCAGCAGCGGGACGCTGGCGGGCAGCGTGGCGGCCAGCGCGGGGTCGATCTCCACGCCCAGGTGCTCGGCGACCCCGGCGTGGGCCGGCTCGCTGTGGCAGCTCCCGGTGCAGACCTTGTCCAGGCCGCTGCGCAGGCGGCTCTCCGCCAGGCCCGCGCCCTCGACAGGCTGGCCGGCGTGGCAGGCCGCGCAACTAGATGCATTAGGATCTCGCCCGATGGACGTGTGCGGGCTCTGGCGCTGGTAGGCCTCCTGCTCGTGGCAGGCGTAGCAGAAGCGCGTCACCGAGGGGTAGGGCCCGTCGCGGTGCCAGGGCGAGGGCAGCGAGGCGGAGGCGCCGCCGTGGGAGGGCTCGACGTGGCAGGTGGCGCAGGTGACCAGGCCCTGCTCCAGCGGCCAGCC
>CAZKWG010000769.1:0-3816 GCA_964556105.1 uncultured Enterobacterales bacterium
TGTACCAGCCCGATCCCGCGCCCCAGCGGCGTGAGCCGGCGATCGGCGTTGTCCTCGCGCAGGAGCAGCCGGTGCTCGGCCCGGCTGGGGAACATGCGGTAGGGCTCGCCGCCCACGCCGCGCGAGACGAGATCATCGACCAGCACGGCGATATAGGCCTGATCCCGCCCCAGCGGCAGCGCCTCTCCCCGCGCCGCGGCGATCCCCGCCACCAGCCCCTGCGCCGCCGCCTCCTCGTAGCCGCTCGTCCCGTTGCACTGGCCCGCCAGGTAGAGGCCGGGCACGCCGCGGTGCTGGAGCCCGTGGTCCAGGTCGCGCGGGTCGGCGAAGTCGTACTCCACCGCGTAGCCGTGCTGGAGGATCGTCGCGTCCTCGAGGCCGGGCACGGACCGGATCATCTGCTCCTGCACCGCCCGCGGCAGGCTGGTCGACAGCCCGTTCACATAGACGCGGTCGGTGTTGAGCCCCTCGGGCTCCAAGAAGAGCTGGTGGCGCTCCTTGTCGGCGAAGCGGACGATCTTGTCCTCGATGGAGGGGCAGTAGCGGGGGCCGCGGCCGGTGATCGCCCCGGCGTACATCGCGCTCCTGTGCAGGTTCTCGCGGATGATCGCGTGGGTGCGCTCGCTGGTCCAGGTCAGGTGGCAGTCGCGCTGCGGCAGGCGGGTCGCGGGCGGCGTAAACGAGAAGTGCCCGTCCGGGATCACGCCGTCCTGCACCTCCACCCGGTCCCAGTGGATCGTGCGCCCGTCCAGCCGCGGCGTCGTCCCCGTCTTCAGCCGCCCCAGCCGCAGCCCGAGCGCGTCCAGGCAGCGGCTGAGCTGTGCCGCCGCGCCGTCGCCCACCCGCCCGCCCACCGTCTGCTGGTCGCCCGTGTGCATGACCGCGGAGAGGAAGGTGCCGGTGGTGAGGATCACCGCCGAGCAGGCGATCTCCGCGCCGTCCGCCAGCGTGATCCCGGAGATCCGCCCGCCCGTCGTGTGCAGGCGCGCCACCTCTCCCTCGAGCAGACTCAATCCAGGAGTGGATTCAAGCAGCGATCGCATCGCCTCCGGATAGCGATCGATGTCCACCTGCGCCCGGCTCGCCTGCACCGCCAGCCCCTTGCGGGTGTTCAGCCGGCGGAACTGGATCGTCGCCTGGTCCGTGACCCGGGCCATGACCCCGCCCAGCGCGTCGATCTCGCGCACAAGGTGCCCCTTGGCCAGGCCCCCCACGGCGGGATTGCAGGAGAGACGCCCCACATGCGCGAGGCGCAGCGTCACCATCGCCACCGTGCGGCCCAGCCGCGCCGCGGCCACGGCGGCCTCACAGCCAGCGTGACCGGCGCCGACCACGACGATGTCGAAGGAGGGGGGCATCGGAGCAGCGCATAACCGGGCCGCGGGGCCTGCGGGCGAGGGGTGCGTGCTATCCTACCCCTCGACACCGCCCCGAACGGGGCCAGGAGGTTCCCATGTTGACACTCACGATCCTCGGCCTCGCGCAGGCCGCGACCTGGACCGTCGATCCTGCGGGCGGTGGTGACGCGACCACCGTCGCCGAAGGGGTTGCGTTGCTCACGGATGGCGACACGCTGAGGATCGCGGCGGGGACCTATGATGTCGTGGGAGTGCGTGTCGACGCTGCCAACGTCACCTTCGAGGGTGCCGGACGTGATAGCACAATATTCGATGGGAGCTCCATCTCTGACAGCTCTGCGGACCATGGCCTGGCCGTCGTCGGCGCGAACGTGGAGATTCGAAGCCTGACCCTCCGCAACTATGGGACCCCAGGCACTGGAAACGGGACTGCGCTCAGCATAGGAAAAAGCGGAATCGTATCGAACTGTGCTTTTTGGCACAACTCCACCGGTGTCATCTTGGGCTATTCTGAAGCCGAAGAGACGACCATCGTTGATACCATGTTTGCGCAGAATGGATTTGGGATCTTCATCCTCGAGGACTTCGACGTGCTCCGTATCGAGGGCTCGACCTTCCAGGACAACGATACCGGCCTTGAATACAGCATGCTCACGCACAACACGATGCTCTTCAACCGCCTCTCCATCATCAACAACACCTTCGTGAACGATGGGCAGAGCATCGTCTTCGGGGGGAACGCCACGGAGAGCCGTACCAGTGATCGAACCTACATCCTGGAGATCGTGAACAACGTGTTCTCTGGCGCTGGTGATCGCTGGTGGCTCACCCCTGTCTCCTGGCTCCCCGAGGTCGCGACGATCCGAAACAACGTCTACGCGCCCACGACGACGGCCAACGTCTGGGACATGGCGTTCACCTACACCGACAACCAGGAGGCCGACGCCGTCTTCCTGTCCCACAGCGACGACGGCGACTGGACCAACGACGATCTCCGCCTGGCCGAGGGCTCGCCGGGCATCGACGCGGGCGTCACCGGTTACGCCAGCCTCAGCGTAGACGCCTACGACACCCCGCGCTCCGTGGACGGCGACGGAGACGGCACCGCCGCCCCCGACGTCGGCGCCTTCGAGCGCTGCCCGACCGACGACTGCGCCGTCCCGGACACCGGCGACACAGGCGGCGCGGGCACCGGCGCTCCCCCCGAGACCGCCAGCGCCGAGCCCCGACCCGCGGACACCTGGAGCCTCTCCTGCGCCAGCGGCGGCGCCGGTCGCGCCAGCGGGCTCCTGCTCAGCGGCGCCCTGGCCCTGAGCCTCTGGCGCCGGCGCCGCTCGACCTCGACGCCCCCGGCCTGAGCGCGCCCCGAGCCCAGCTTCAGGCACCGCTCTCCGCGCCCCGCTTGCCCCATCGCTCCGCCGCAGGTACACTCCTCGCCGCGGAGCGTTCGTTCAGTGAGTCAGACCCCAGGAAGTACGCGGACCCTCGCATTTCTGCCCATGGCCGCTCTCCTGAGCGTCGCCTGCGCGCGCGGGCCGGAGCCGCTGCCGCCCGGGCTGCTCCTCCAGGGAGAGGTCGGCGCCGCGCGCGCCGTGCTGGACGCCCTCCAGGGCTTCGAGGGCACCCCCATCGCCAGCGCCGCCGCCGCGCACGAGGCGAGACTCTCCGCCTGTAACCAGATCTTCTCCTGGAAGCAGCCCACGGACCAGCCGCAGGCGAGCGCCCTCCTGCGCTGCCAGCCCGACCCCGCCCTCGACGCCCTGCCCCAGGGCCACCCGCTGGCCTTCGCCCTCCCCGAGCGCGGCCCCGGCCGCCTCGTCGGCTGGGTGGAGCTGACGCCGACGCTGGCGGTGGCGGCCACCCTCGACCGCCCGGTGGAGGCCGGCGCCTGGGGCCTGCTGCTGCCCGGCGAGGACAGCCCCGGCCCGCTCACGCTCTCCGACCAGGACGAGCTGGTCCACGTCCGCGCCCGCGCCGCCCGCGTCGCCGCCCTCTCCGATCTCGTGCAGCAGGGCGGGCAGGGTGACGCGATGTTCGGCCTGAAGAGCGGCCTCTTCGCCGGCGCCGTCCTGGACGGCACCTGGGAGTTCGCCGCCTGGCTCCCCGCCGCGGGCGAGCTGCTCCCCCGCGCGGCCCTCTCCGTGGGCGTCCGCGACGAGGGGCTGGCGCGCGCCGCCCTGCGCGGCTGGCTCGAGCAGCTCGAGCGCACCTGGAACATCTCGTTGACCACCGGGATCCCGGACCTCGAGGGCTGCTTCCGCGCCCTGAACACGCTTCCCGGCCTCGCCCCCTGCGGCGCCATCCGCGACAACGCCCTGGTCGTCGGCTGGAACGAGGAGAGCCTGCGCCACGCCCTGCTGCGCCCCGCCAGCCCCACCCCGGTCGAGAGCGCCCTGGCCCGCGTCGCCATGGCCCGCTTCCCCGAGGCCGACCGCCAGATCAGCCTCGCCTTCGCCCC
>CAZKWG010000770.1:0-3802 GCA_964556105.1 uncultured Enterobacterales bacterium
CTCGCAGGAGGGTTCGCCCCCACAACAAGGACGTTTTAGCTCATTCTCGGGCTACGCCCGAGAATGAGCTAAAACCCGGCCTGCCACCGCAGCGCCACGCCGTGCGAGGCGGCGTCCGGCGCGATCTCGGCCCAGGAGCGCTCGTAGGTCAAGGCCAACGCCACCTTCTTGGCGAAGTGATGCGAGGCGCCCACGAAGAGCTGGGCGTTCGCGTCGTCATCGGTGCCCGTGTCGGGGTCGAAGGTGTCGTAGCGGAAGATCCCGGTGACGACCTTCGGGACGCGCGGCATGAGGACGGCCGAGTAGCCCATGCCCGTCACGTCGCTCGCGCTCTTCATGAGCGCCTGGCCGCTGACGAGGAGGTAGGGCATCTCGAAGCCCAGGGCGCCCGCGGCGATCAACTCCTGGTTGTCGTCCGGGTTGAAGGCGTAGCCCACGTACCCGGTGATCGGCAGCTTCATCTTGTCGCCGCCAGCGAGCGGATCGACGGTCACGCGAGCCTGAACCTGCTTGCCCGAGTCCACCTCCAGCTTGCTGTAGCCCTCGCCGTTCACCAGGACGGCGGCCCAGTCCACGAGGCCCTTCTTGTGCTTGCCGTAGGCGCCGATGCCGAGATCGGCGGTCGGCAGCTTGATGGCCCAGGCCGCGTAGTTGTCGGTGATGAAGCGGTGGTTCCAGAACTCGTCCATGTGGGGACCGAGCGGGGCGTCGATGATGCCGACGCGGGCCTTGACGCCGGGCGCCGGGTCCTTCCACTCCAGATAGGCATGCTTGAGGAAGACCCGATACTTCGTGTCCAGGGTCGGATCCTTGAAGTGATCCGCGTCCATGGTCACGCGCGCGCCGAGGTGATCGTTGATGGTCGCGTCCCCACGGAAGTAGACGCGGTCCAGACCGAACTCGTTATAGTTCTCGGCTCCGTCCGTGAGGTCCAGGGCGTAATGGCCCATGAGGACTCCGCTCACGGTCACGGGAGGGACTTCGCCCTTCGCCTCTTCAGCGTGAGCGGCTGTTGAGAGCATGAGCGCGGCAATGAGGAAGGTCATCACGTCTCCTGGTGCGTCGAGGGCGGAGTGCTCGCGCGCACGGTAGCTTTAGGGCCCTTCAGTGACAGAAGCATGGCGCTTTCGCAACAACCCCATGTCGAGGTGAAGACGTGCCGCTCGCGTGTGGAATCGACTTCGGAACCTCGAACACGGCCGTGGCGCTGTGGCGCGATGGCGTCGTGGAGCCCGTGGCCGTGGATCTCTCCAGCAACATCGCCTGGACCATCCCGACCCTGATGTACTTCCCCGTCGCGGGCTCGCCGAGCTATGGCGCCTCGGCCATCCAGGAGTACGTGGCGCACGACATGGCCGGGCGCCTGATCCAGGCCATCAAACGTTATCTCCCCTCTGAGACGTTCACGGGCACCGTCGTCAGCGGCAAGACGCGCTCGCTGGAGGAGCTGCTCGCCGGCTTCCTGATCCGCTGCCGCGAGGCGGTCGAGGCCAAGGCCGGCCAGGCGGTGACGCGCGTGCTGATGGGGAGGCCGGCGGTCTTCCACACCGACCCCAGACGCGACCTGCTCGCGCAGCGCCGGCTGGAGGAGGGCGCGCGGCTGGCGGGCTTCACCGAGATCGGCTTTCAGCTCGAGCCCATCGCCGCGGCGCGCGCCTTCGAGCGCTCCCTGGACCAGGACACGCTGTGCTTCATCGGCGATCTGGGCGGCGGAACCAGCGACTTCACCCTGATACGCCTCGGCCCCGGGCGCGTCGGCCAACGCGACCGCGGAGGGGACGTGCTGGGCAGCGCGGGCGTGGACGTGGGCGGAAACGACATCGACGCCCGTCTGATCCACGCCAAGGTGCTGCCCCACTTCGGCTTCGGCAGTCAGTGGAAGCCCATGACCCGCTGGGTGCCGCTGCCCACCGCCCTGCATCACGCCGCCACGCGCTGGCACCGGCTCTGCGTCGAGGCCGCCGATCCCCGCAACCTGCGCTGGCTGGCCGAGGCGATCCCCCGCTCGGACGACCCCGAGGGCCTGACCCGCTTCCGCATCTTCCTGGCGCGCAACGCCGGCTACGCGCTCTTCCGCTCGGTCGAGGCCGCCAAGGTGGACCTGTCCCAGCGAGACGAGACCACCCTGGTCTTCCGCGAGCTGGACATCGAGCTGACCGAGCGCGTCACCCGCGCCGAGCTCGAGCTGGCCATCGGGTCCGAGCTCGAGCGCCTGGAGCGCTGCATGGACGGGCTGCTGGCCCGCCTGGGCGTGGCGCCGGAGGCCATCGGCACGGTCTTCCTGACCGGCGGCACCTCGCTCATCCCGGCGGTGCGCGCCCTCTTCGAGCAGCGCTTCCCCGGCCGGATCCTCGAGCCCGAGGCGTTCACCGCCGTCGGCCTCGGCCTGGGCGTCGAGGCCGGGGAGCGCTTCACCTGAGCCGGTCTCAGGGCAGCCGAAGCCGGGGGGCCAGCGGGAGACGTCGCGTGGCCTGCGGGCGCCGCCAGCGCCGCATCCCGTCCAGCAGCGACACCACGTCCGCGGCGACCTGCTGCCCCGTCTGCACGGCGCCGTTCAGGTAGCCCTGGCACTCCCAGGAGCAGTGCTCACCGGCGAAGAACACGTTTCCGACCGGCTCGCCCTCGGCCCCGCCGATGGCCGTGTACTGGCCCACTTTGTAGCAGGCGTAGCTGCCGAGGGCCGTAGGCAGCGAGGGCCAGTGCATGACCATCGGATCCGTCCCCGCCTTCTGCGAGCAGCCCGGGTAGATCTCCTCGAGGTCGGCCAGACAGCTCGCGGCCCGCTCGGCCACGGTCCCGGAGCCCAGCGCCACGCCCTGCGCGCCGCCGATGTGCAGCGCGATGACGCCCTGCGAGCCGCCCTGAAGCTGGGTGTTGTCCCAGCCGCTCTGAATGGGCAGGCTGGTGTACAGCTCGCCGCTCTCTCCCTGCTCCCGCCAGAAGCGGGTCGAGAAGGGCAGGAGCACCTTGGCGTTCGTGCCGTAGCCCAGCTCGTTGATGCTCCTGCGCTTGACGTCGGACATCTCGATCTGCAGATCCAGACGGCGCAGCACGGTGAACGGCAGGGTCAACACGACCACGTCCGCCGCGATCTCGGCGCCGTCCCGCATGTGCAGCGTGTACGAGCCGTCGTGCTCCTCGATCAGCGCGCTGAGCTCCTGGCCCAGGAAGACGCGGTCGGCGTACAGCTCGGCCAGGCTGGTGGCGACCTGATCGACGCCGCCCTCCACCATGTAGCGCTCGTCCGAGCCGCCATAGAGCTCGAGGGCCGCCGGGTCGGTGCTCATCATGAGGATGAGGTTCAAGGCCGACTGCTCGCTGAGCTCCAGGCCATACTCGCTCAGATAGGCCGCCTCGATGACCCGGCGCGCGACCTCGTCCGCCTCACAGTCGCCCAGAAACTCGTCCAGCGACTGGTTGTCGTAGGAGATGGCGCCGGCCTGCTCCTGGTAGGAGATCAGCTCGCCGTCGTTCTCGATGACCTCGTAGCAGGCGTCCACCGCCGTGGCGACGGGCAGAAGCAGGCTGGCGAGCTCCGCTTCGCTGTAGCGCGCGCCGTTGATGTAGTAGAGCCGACCATAAGCGGTATCCAGCTCCCGGTCGAGCAGGCTCAGCCCGAGCTCGTCCACCAGGCTCAGCAGCTCGGCGTGCCAGGAGTCGATGAACTGCCCCCCGAGTTCAGACACGATGTCGCGCCCGCCGGCGAAGAGGCCGCGGCCGGTGAGCGCGCGCCCTCCCACGCCGCCGAGCGCCTCGTAGAGCTCAGCGTAGATCCCCCCCAAACCCCCAACGTGCAGGCCGG
>CAZKWG010000771.1:0-3798 GCA_964556105.1 uncultured Enterobacterales bacterium
GTGACGATGCGCCCGGTGCTCACCCTGCTGGACCGCTTCGCCTCCGGCAGCGGCACCATCCTCCTGACCGGGCCCTCCGGCGTCGGGAAGAGCACGCTGGCGCGCTGGATCCACACGCGCTCGCCTCGAGCGAAGCGCCCGTTCAAAGAGCTTCATCTTCAGAACAACGACCCCGACAAGATGATGGCCTACCTCTTCGGCTGGGTGCGGGGGGCGTTCACGGGGGCGGGGCACGATCATCCAGGCGAGATCCGCGACGCCGAGGGCGGCACGCTCTTCCTGGACGAGGTGGGCCTGCTCAGCCTCGACGCGCAGGCCCGCCTGCTCTACTTCCTCAAGGAGCGCCGCTACCAACGGCTCGGCCAGACCGGGGCCGCCCAGGAGGCGGACGTCCGCGTGATCGCCGCCACCAACGAGGATCTCCCCGCGCGGGTCAAGGCGCGGACCTTCCGAGAGGATCTCTACCTGCGCCTGGCGGGGCGCCCCGTCAGCGTCCCCCCTCTGGACGAGCGCCGCGACGAGATCCCAGGGCTGAGCAAGATCATCCTGGAGAAGCTGCACGCGCGCGAGCGGCCGGGCGGCGAGGTCACGCTGGCGCCGGACGCGGCGGCGCTGCTGCAGAGTCGGCCGTGGCCAGGAAACCTGCACGCGCTGGAGAACACCCTGGGCGCCGCCCGCGACCTGGCCGACCCGGGGCGCGACGCCGCGCTGGTGCGCGTCGAGCTGGAGCACATTGTCCACGCGTTGAAGGTGGGCCCGCACGTCGCGCATGCTCCTCCCGTTCAGGCGCTCAAGGCGGCGGCCCACGCCTGGCTGGACGCGCTGGAGCAGGGCGACCACGGGCTCTCGCTGCGGTACACCGACGCCAAGGGGCTCTTCCGCGCCTACCTGCTGCGCGAGGCCGTGGCCCGACACGGCCTGGTCGGCGCCTTCGAGATCCTCGGCGAGCACACGCGCGTCGCGGGCGCCAACCACTACAAGGAGCGCCACCACGCCGACGCGCTGGTTCAGCGCTTCGAGGCTGGGAGCCCGCAGCCCGTACAAAAGATACGAGAAGCCCGTACAAAAGGAACGAGAAAGCGCGCCGCTTCGTGAAATTATCAGCCTTAAACCATTGTCTCAGGGCTGGCACGAGACCTGCACTCACAGAGGACGACACACTCTGGAGGTGCCGGTGCCCGCTCCCCTCTCCCTCTCCAAGATCTTCGAGGTACACGCGCCCGAGCTTCGTCGCTACGTGGCCAGCCATTTTCACGACCTCTGCCACAGTGGCGCCGAGGACGCGGTCTGTGACGCCTTCCTCATCGCCTGCAACGACCCCTCGCTGCTGGAGAAGGCCTGGGCCGAGGGCGGGCAACGTCAGGTGGTGGGCCTGCTGAAGGTCATCGCCTGGCGCTGCGCGCGGGCCTCCCGCTGCCGGGGGGCGGGGGCATTCGAGCGCCCTCACCCGGACACCAGCGAGATCGCCGGCGCGCGCGGGGGAGCGCAGGAGGCTTCGGCCGAGGTCAGCCTGCACCTGCAGGCCGCCATCCTCGCCGCCGCGCGCGAGGTCAGCGCCAACCACGCCGAGGCGCTGGCCGAGGCGCTGGCCGAGCGCCTGCTCAGCGGCGAGTCCGACACGGAGATCGCCCGCCGTCACGAGCTCCCCCGCGAGTACCTCAACCGGGCGCGCCGCGGGCTGCCTGGCCAGCTCAGCGCGCGCTGAGCCGCAGGAGGGCCTCGGCCACGCTCAGCACCTCGAGGCGCAGCGCAGGATCCTGCGCTGGATCGACCCGCGCCCGCGCCACCTCCTCCCAGCGCGCGCGGTCCTCGAGGAGGGGGGCGAGCAGGCCGAGGGCCTGGATGGCGACGGTGGAGATCCCGCAGGACTCCGCGTCGCGCGCGAGCTTTGCCGCCGCCTGCGCGTCTCCGTCAGCGACGCACCGCACCGCGCCGGCCAGCAGCGCCCCCGCCGAGAAGCCGATAGCGTGGAAGGCGCGCTCCGCCTCGGAGGCCAGCCTGGCGGCGTCCTTGGCGCCCCCTCGCCAGGCGATGCCGGCCTCGGTGAGCAGCAGCAGGCCGCCGATGTCCCGCTCGCGCAGACGCCGGGCGACCTCGACGAGCTCCGCGTCCACCGTGGCCGCGGCGCCCGCGCGCCAACGCGCGGCGCGATGAATCCAGACGGAGCGCGCCTCGAAGTGCGTCAGCCGGCCGCGCCGCGCGATGGCCTCGGCCTCGGCGGCGCAGCGCCCGGCCTCGTCGAGCTGCCCCGCCTCCAGCCAGCTCGAGGCCGCGCCCAGCAAGGACGAGGCGACGTTGTTGGGGCGCGTCTTCAGGCGCGCGCTCTCCAGGTGGCTCCTGGCGGCCTCCCCATATCGCTCGGCGCGGTAGTGGAGCTGCCCCTGCCAGCCCGCGAGCGACGCTCGACGCGCCGGATCGTCACCGGCCCAGTCCCGCGCGAGCTCGTCGAGGAGCCGCTGGTGCGCCGCCACGCTCGACCGTCCCGCCAGCCGCACGCGTACGCCCGCCCGCCACAGCTCGAGCTCAGGGTCTTGAAAGTCCTTCGGCAACGCCAGCTCTGCCCGCCTCCGCGCCGCCTCGTCGCCCTCCAGCCCTGCCGCCGCCGCCTGGATCAGCGCCAGCAGCGCGTCTGAAGCGCCCCCTTGGGTGAGCACAGCGCGCGCCTGCTCCAGCGGTCCCACCTGCTCGGTCGCCACGGCCGCGCAGGTCAGCGCCGCGCTCAGCCGCTCCGGCAGCGGCAGCTCCCCCTCGGCTTGAAGCCAGGTCGCCGCGCGCAGGAGCAGGGCGAGCGCCTCCTCCACCCGGCCCTCCTCGCGGCTGGCCTCGGCCAGCAGCATGGCCTCCGCGGCGGCGCCGCGCAGATCGTCGGCCGAGAGCAGGTGGCGGATGCGGTCGGGGTGGCGCTCGGGCAGCGCCGCGGCGAGGCGAGCGTGCGCGTCGGAGAGCCGGATCGCGTCCCAGCGCGACAGGGTGGCGCCGCCCGTGCGATCCACGGCCACCTGGCCCGGCTCCCAGAAGATCTGGTCCTGGTCGCGCAGCGTGCGGAGCTGCGCGGCCACCTGCTCGGGGTTGAGGCGCGAGGCGCTGCTCAGGACGTCCGGCGTGGCATGTTCTCCCGCCAGCCCGACCAGCACCAGCAGCCCCTCCAGCCCGGGGCTCAGGCGACGCTCCAGGGGACGCGCGGGCGCCGCGTCCAGGCGCCGGTCCTCGCATGCGCGCAGCTCGGCCAGGGCGCGACGCTGCACGCGGAGGCGGTCCCCCTCCTGGGTCGCCTGCGCGGCCCAGACCCAGCGGCGGAGCTCGCGGCGCGCCGCCTCCAGATCTCCCCCCACCCGGCGATAGAGCGCGCTCGCGGCGTCCGACTGCAGGTGCAGGACGCGCTCCGGTCCCCAGAAGAGCCCCCTGTACGCCGACTCGTCCACCACCGGACCCGTGGGCCAGGCCAGATCGTCCAGCGCGGGCAGGGCGCGCTCCAGCAGGTGCAGGGCGCTCAGCGCGCTCTCCGGGCGGTTCGCCGGGCCGACGCTGAGCAGGGCGCGGAGGAGCTGCTCGGCGCCCGGCGGGGGAGCGCCGAGAGGCGCGCGCAGCGACGGGAGGGGCTGGGTGCGCATCTGGTCGAGCAGGCGGAAGGGGTTGTCCGCCTGCCAGGGCAGCGCGCCGGTCAGCGCGACCCAGGCCATCATGCCGACGACGAACAGATCGCTGCGCGCGGAGGGGCGAAGGCCGCCGACGACCTCTGGCGCGATCCATGGCGGAGAACCTTGAATATCGCCCCCGTCCAAATCGGACGGGGCCTCG
>CAZKWG010000772.1:0-3795 GCA_964556105.1 uncultured Enterobacterales bacterium
GGCAGGTCACCGTGATGGAGCCGTTCGGAAAGCGTTTGCGGAGAGCGGGCGGCCCGCGGCAGGCAGGGTGTTCCCCACCGAGGTCGTTCGCCGCCTCTCGCGGTGGGCGACGGATATCGTCCAAGGTATCCGGGCCCCTCGTGTCGTGCTGCTTGTAGGCGGCCCGGGTAATGGAAAGACGGATGCTGTTGAGCAGTTCGTGGATGCGCTGGCGGTCGAGCTCGGGTGCGGTGCGGAATTGCTCCGTCGCTGCCGCGAGGCGAATTCGGCCGGACCAGCTGGGCGCCCCCCCCGCGCTGTAGCCGTTCGGATTGCTGATCTCCTGCCCCCAGGGTCGACGAGCCCACACACCGAGTTGCGAATCGTGCAGGACGCTTCGGTCCCACTTGATGGAAGCCGGAGAAGCCCCGAGCGATGCCTGCTGGACGAACTTGCCGAGGCTGAGGCAACCTCTGGGGTCCTCTACCTCTGTTGCCTGAACCGCGGCGTACTCGCAGACGCCCTCATCGAGGCCCGCAAGGCGAGCCCGGCGCCGGAGCTCGCATCTCTGCTGCAGGTGGTGGCGGCCGCCGTCGCCCAGGGCGCGATCCCAAGAGCCTGTTGGCCGCTCGACGGGTTTCCTGCCGTCGCGGTGTGGCCGATGGACGCGGAGAGCCTGATTGTGGGTGCCGAAAGCCCCGGGCGGCAGATGTTCGAAGACGCCCTCGATCCTAAGCACTGGACCGCCTGCCATGGGTGCGAAGCGGCCACGCTCTGCCCCTTCAAGACCAATCGAGATGCTCTCGCATTGGGTACTCGGCTGGATGCCCTGCTCACGCTCTTGCGGCGCTACGAACACGCCACTGGGAAACGCTGGACGTTCCGGGACCTCTACTCGTTGGTGCCGGAGCTAATCGTCGGAAACGAGTCCGATTTTCGGCGCGGAAGCAAGGCGCTCGACCCTTGCGATTGGGTTCGCGCGGAGGTGCAGCAATCGGACCTTGGGGACGGCCGAGACCCGCGCCGTGCCCGCCGCGCCCATCAGGCGCGCTTCGCTCTCGCAGCGCGCCTCTACCAGCACGCCCTTTTCCCAACTTGGCCTCCCCTTTCCGCCGCGAGGGACGACGCGCGGAAAGCCTGTAAGGACTCCACCAGCGGCAACCGTGAGGCCACCAAGGCGATCCTAGACTACTTTGGGCAGCGCCGCGAGAACGAAGAAACGCAGATCCGGCGCCTGCTCCACGCGTCACTCGCGCCGGCTCTGGACTCTGCCCAGGCCGAGCCGGAGGTTCAGCTCACCGAACGGCGAACGGTTCGTGATCTCGACGTGGCCTTCAGCCGGGGAAGCAAGGAGGGGAAGGAGCGCTGCAGGGCAACTCAGGACCTGTGTGACCTGGACCGGCGGGTGCTCGAGTCCCTGGAATTCGCCGAAGAGGCGGTGGCACAAGGGAACGTACCGCGATCCAGGTTTTTCGAAGCACAGCGCGTCCAGGTTGCCCTCCGCCAGATCGCGGCCCGCTACGCGAAGCGCTCCGTCCTGGCGCGGCGGGGTGTCTCGCGGGACGAGGAGCTCTTTCGCCGGTACGAGGAGGCCGCGACGAACGACGAGGCATTGCGGCGGCTCCAGAAGGCGTTCAGTGCCCTCGTCAACCAGGGGGACGGCTTCCGAGCCAGCCTTCTTCGATGCGTCGGCCAACCGCGCCGGAGCCCGGCGCGCGACGTTGTGCTCGTGACTGGCCGCGTGAGGGCGCGGGCCAAGAGCATCCCGTCACTCTCGGCGCCCGACCGAGCCCCCACCATAACGCCGTTCCTAGAGGTCGAGGTCGGGCGAGAACACCATCCCATCGCACTGACTTTCAGCCTGTTCAAGGCGCTGGTTCGCCTCGACGAAGGATGTCACCAGGCCAGCCTCCCTGCTGACGTGCTCGCCCTGGTCCAGGGGCTAGAGTCCCGGGTCGCTGGGCGCCGGGTCCGGGACCAAGACGTTCTGCACGACGAGGAGGTCTACATCGAACTCCTTGACGGAACGCTCTACCTGCGCGCTGAACCTGGAGGACGATTCGAAGTGTCGCCACGGAGGCCTGCGTGAGCATCGACCAGTTCGAAGCCAACCCTACGCACAAGTCCGCAGGACACCCGAAGTACGCGCAGTGCTTCTTCGTCCTGCAGACGATGCCAGAAAATGCGACCAGCGACGCTCTGCTTGGCTCGCTCCAGCGTCGTCTCGGAAACGCTGTCGTGGCGGAGCGAGATGTCTGGGGCTGCGGCTCCGAGTTGATGACCAAGATCGAGCGCCAGCGGACCCGTCCCGCCGGAGCGCTGCTCGATCCGATCAGCCTTCGGAACGTGCTCCTCACCCACTTGGACTCGCCGGCCAGCGCGAGCCAAGCTGCGGCGCGGTCGCTGACACTCGTGCCACTCGTCCCGGAGTTGGCCAACTACACGGCCGCGGTGCGTCTACGGGGGAGCCCGTGGAACCCAGGCCAACTGGCGGCCGAGACCATCTGGTGCGGCAGCCTTCACCCATCCGATGCACACGAGATCTGGCGGGCGTTGTTCGACGCCTTTGCTGTGCGGCCGGACGATGATGCCTGGGCGCGTTTTGTTAGTCAGGAGATCACCGCGTGGCGGGTGCCTCGCGTCGCGGAGAAGGTCCAAGCGCGTGCCGCGGAGGGTGCCGGCCCGAACCCAATCGGGGTAGCCACCGAGGACCGCCCGCCGCCGATGGGGGGCGACGTTCTCACCAGTTCACCTGCGCGCCAGTTCGTCCTCGACCTGCGCCGCGTCATCTCGCTTCGCGAACGGATGACTCGTCGCGAGTGGATCGCCTACATCGAGGCACTCGTTCGACTCGGCCTTGTCACGCACACCCAGTGGCTCTGCCAGGTCCACGCTGCAGTCTGGCAGGAACTTGAAGAAGCGCTCAGGGGGCGGTGGCGATCGGAAGGCGTTGAGGGCCGGATGCGTGCCGCGATCCGTCGACCGCTCTGGAACATCGGGGAGTTGTACACTGGCCGGTCGACAAGTCTGGCGCGGCAGTACCTGCGCGCAAGATACGGCTTGAACCTCATCCTCTACTCGCTCGATGCGGTGGACTCTGATGGCGTGCTTGGCCTTCGGCCACCGACCGACTTCTCCACGCTCGTAACCTTCACCGCGGACCTCGCAGCGTTGACCGCACGCGCAGGTCAGGGGGGCATGGTAATGAAGCGGCTGACGACGTTGCTGGAGGGAAACCCCCAGGTCACGAGCTGTCGTAGCGGCCTCACGAACAACCTTCGCGAGTTCTGGCTCTACGCGCTTGCAAAGCGGCAAGTTCGACATCGATCCGACGCGGAGTACGACCAGGGAGCCTGGTGCCAGAAGCGAGGGGGCGAGCGCGGGCCGTGGGCCGTGCAGCCGGGCCCGCTGGCGCTCTGCCTCGCCGCGCACTGCTGTGCCACTGAGCGCGGGATCGGGGCCACGGTGAAAGACCTACAGGAGTATCTGTTGCGGTACGGGATCGGCTCCCAGCAGGGGGATTTCATCCGGGGTCCACTCGCGCCGCGCATGCGTGGGCTCGGAATCGTAGTGGACAGCCCGGATGCAGAGGGTGGGATGGGCATCCTTGACCCCCTGGGAGGGGCCTAGGTGATGGAACGAATGATCGAGAAACTCGGCGATTTTGTGGTCGACGCCGTCGAGTCGCAAGTGGCCGCCGGGGCAGGCTCCGAGTACCGCGGCCTGTTCACGGGCCTTCCGCGAGATCTGCTTCGACAGCTCTGGCACCGCCTTAGTCGCGACGGGGGCATTCATCTTGCCGGCAAGGTGGTGCCA
>CAZKWG010000773.1:0-3789 GCA_964556105.1 uncultured Enterobacterales bacterium
TGTGGTGGGCTCGATCGCCGAGCAGCGGCAGTTGTTCATGGGCGCCGACCACGCCTTCCTGTGGAAGCCGAAGCTGCGCATCCCTGACATCTACGAGGACCCAGACAACCAGCGCGCCTTCGGCCGCTTCCTCGACGCCTGCGCCTGCTGCGACACCGAGGAGCGCGTGCTCGACGCCATCCGGCGGCTCGACGAGCGCCAGATCAAGGGCCTCGGGCCCGCGGCCGCGAACCTGCTCTATTTCCTGCACCCGACCATCGCCGCGCCCTTCAACACCGCGATCGTCAACGGCTACAACGCGCTCACGGGCGCGAAGGTCAAGCTCGGCAAGTGGGCCGAGTACCTGGCGATGCGCCAGGGAATGCTCCGGCTGAACGAGCGGCACCGGAGGCTGCTGTCCAACGATCTGGGCGCGGTCGCCGGGCTGCTCTTCGACGTGGGCTCGGGCCGCTGGAGCGCACCTCCACGAGAGGATGACGCCGGAGCTCGCGCGGCCTGGGAGGCCGATCTCGTGAAGGTTCGGGAGGACGCGAAGGCGGCGAAGGCCATCGAAGCGGCGCGGCGCGAGGACCGGACCCACACCGAGGTGCAAGGCTGGCTGCGCGACCTGGGGCGAGGGCTCGGCTTCGATGTCTGGATCGCGAGCAACGACCGGAGCAGGCTCTACAGCGGCGGAAAGCTCTCGGACGGGTGTCTCGCCGCGCTACCCGGCGGCCTCGGCAGCGCGCCGGGGACCGAGGCCGTGCCCCTCATCGACGTGATCTGGCTCGAGCGTGGCGCTGACCGCGTCGCGGCCGCCTTCGAGGTCGAGCACACGACCTCCATCTACTCTGGCATCGTCCGCATGCTCGACCTGGCGTTCTCCGCCCCGGACCGCGCGGTGCGCCACCTCTTCCTCGTCGCGCCGGATGATCGGGAGCACGAGGTCCGCGCCCAGCTCGCGCGGCCGGCCTTCCGGCGGGTCGCCGACCTGAACGTCCGCTGGCTCCCCTACGGCGAGCTGGAGCGGAACCGCGAGGCGATGGCGCGCTTCGGGAGCGGGCTCAAGCCGCTCGAGGCCATCGCGCGGGTGCTTACGGGGCCGCCCGGCGTTTAGCGCTCCGAGTCGGCACGTTTGTTGCAGCGTCCCTCCCGCAGGAGGTCACGATGCTACCCATCCTCTTCGCCCTCATGCTCGGCTGCGCCGAAAATGCTCGCTCTGAACCTGCTTCGCCTGCCGTCTCAGCGTCCACATCGCCCGCCCAGCGCGGCGAGACCGCGGCCTGGACCGTCGAAGGCACCGTCGTTCACGTGAACAACCACCTGTGCGCCGTCTCTCACTCCCCCCTCGATCCCCAGAAGCTCGACGCCTTCGCCTCGACCGTCGCCTACTCCGGTCCCGATCCGCGCTTCGCCGGGAAGACCCTCGTGTTCAACCAGTGCTGCGAGATGTGCATCGAGCGCTTCCCAGCGATGTGGATGAAGGACCCCGACGCCATCCTCCGCTTCCACGGCCTCATCTGACCTGCGCGATCCTGGAGGCCCCATGTCGCTGGGCGAGCTGCTCACTGCGGCGCTCACCGTAGTCGGCCTCTGCGCCTTCGAGGTCGTCAGCAGCCTCGACAACGCGGTCGTCAACGCGCAGGTGCTGGCGACCATGTCGGCGCGGGGCCGGCGCTGGTTCCTGTTCTGGGGCATCCTGTTCGCGGTCTTCATCGTCCGCGGCACGCTCCCATGGCTCATCGTGTGGGCGACGAGCCCGTCGCTCGGCCCCGTCGGCGCGTTCACCGCCGCGCTCTCGGGGAACGCCGAGGCGACGCAGACCATCCAGGAATCCGCGCCGATCCTGCTCATGGGGGGCGGCGTGTTCCTGATCTTCCTCTTCTGCCACTGGCTCTTCTTCGAGATCGAGGAGTTCGGCATGCGCCCCGAGCGCTTCATCCGCAGCCAGGGCGTATGGTTCTACGCAGTCGTGTCGGTGTTCCTCACCGTCCTCGTGTGGTTCTCCATCCACCGACACATCCACATGGCATTCGCCGCGGTCGTGGGATCGACGGCCTTCTTCATCACCCACGGGTTCAAACAGAACGCGGAGCGGGCGGAGCAGCAGCTGGTGGCGGGGACCTCCTCGCTGTCGGACCTGAGCAAGATCTTCTACCTCGAGGCGATTGACGCGAGCTTCTCGATCGACGGTGTGCTCGGCGCCTTCGCGTTCACGCTCTCCGTGCCGCTGATCCTGCTTGGCAACGGTCTGGGCGCGGTGCTGCTGCGGCGCCTGACCGTCACCAATATCGACACCATCAAGCGCTACCGGCTCCTCAAGAACGGCGCCATGTACTCCGTCGGCCTGCTCGGGAGCGTGATGCTCTTCGAGGCCTTCGGCCACCACGTGCCCGCCTGGATCACGCCGGTCTCGACCCTCCTCGTCATCGGGTACTTCTTCGGGCTCTCCGTCAGGATGAACCGGCGGGCGGACCAGGCCGGCTGAGCGCCGGCCGAGCACGTCATGTCGTCCATCACTTCGCCTCGGCCTGGACCGAGCCGAGCACCGCTCTGCATGCCTGTGCTTACGCCGGGGATCAACTCCCCATCGACCGATTCATACCTCGCGGCCGTGGCCGTGAGCCCCGAGGGCTCGCTGCCCTTCGACGGCATCGAGGGCACCGTCGTCGTGATGTGGTACCTCGGGCTCTTCGACGCTGAGATAGATCCTGCCTGGCCCTTCTCCGTGGGCGACAGCTTTGGGCTTGCCGAGGGCGCGCAGCTCCGCATCTACGCATCCTCCTACGACGAGCGGACCTGGCTGGAGGCTGGTGCGGCTGCGGTGGGCGCCACGACCATCACCTCCGATGATGGCGCCGCGATCCCGGTCCTCACGACCCTGATCCTCGTGGCAGATTAGCGGCGCCGGTCATCGGGGGAACACCTCGTCTCCGGTGGGTTCCCGGCGCTCCGCCCCGTTGAGCTCGTGCCGGAGAGCGGAGATCGACTCGTAGACCACCCGGCGAACGCGGTTGACGCCGCCAAGCGGTCGGTGCTCGGAGAGCGCGTGCCAGGGCGTGAACGAGAGGTTCTCGCAGAATACGTCCTGCTCGACGCTGGTGAAGACCTGGCGGGGGATGAGGATCGTCGCGACCTTGACGAAGGGCGCCTCGTCTTCGGACCACTCGGTCAGCGAGTCCTCCACGCTCATCGACGGTCCGGAGCGCGGCTGCACCAGGAAGTCGAAGCTCGCGTCCCGCTCGGCGAGCGTATGGGTCATCGCTTCGCGGAGATAGTTCACTCCGGGATCATCAGGGATGGAAGTGCTGAGCTGACCGCTGGGGGGCGCCGAGTACTTCACCGCCTGCCGGCCTTCCCCACTGCCGAGGCGCGAGGGGACGCTGGACCAGTACCGGGTCTCGAGCGGGGAGGCGATGCGCTTCAAGGCGAGCTTCGCGGCGTTCCACATTCCCTTCCAGCCGAGCGCGAGCGGCGCCAGCGCGACCTTCAGGGGGTTTCGGCTGCTGGCGCGCTCGATGAGTTTCAGATACCGCGCCGGATCGTCGGCGAAGAACGCCGGGTGGCTGATGAGTACGAAGTCCTGCGTCATCGCGTCGCGTTCGGCGGGCAGGCGCTTCTCTCCGGGCACGCCCATGAGCTTGATCGCCATGCCCCGCGCGTCCCGCCGGATGTCGGCGCGCTCCGGGTCGGAGCTGCCGTTCGAGAAGCGGATCCACGCACGGTAGGACCCCCCCGGGGACGAGCACCCCCTTCGCGAGCGCGGGGGTAAGAGCGGGTACGACAGGGAATTCGGCCCGAACACAGCCA
>CAZKWG010000774.1:0-3789 GCA_964556105.1 uncultured Enterobacterales bacterium
TCCGGCCAGCTGTTCAGGGGCGCGAAACGTTGGGTGCCAGAGCTGGCGCCGCCGCGACCGTCGTGGATGCGGTAGGTGCCGGCGCTGTGCCAGGCCATGCGGATGAAGAGCGGCCCGTAATGCCCATAGTCGGCCGGCCACCAGTCCTGCGAGTCCGTCATCAGCGCCACGAGATCCCGCTTCAGGGCGGCGAGGTCGAGGGTCGCGAAGGCCGCCGCGTAGTCGAAGTCCGCCCCCAGCGGGTCGCCCGCCGGCGGGTTCTGGTGGAGCATGCCGAGGTTCAGCCGGCCGGGCCACCAGTCCTGGTTCGACGGGCCGGCGCCGATCGCCTGGGTGGGCGGGCCGTGCATGACCGGACACTTGCCGGTCTTCTCGCTCCCGTTGGGAGAGGTGGGTGCGTTCGGATCGGACATGGTGGAGATCTCCTGGTTTGGCCAGAGAAGATAATCACCGCCGAGGGGACAGGAAGAGCCGAAAGTCCCGTCGTTATCCGTCTCGGCCTCCGCGCCCCCCACCGCCGCTCAAGCCGCCTTCGGGGGCTCGCCGACGAAGGCCGCCAGGTGCTGGCCGGTCAAGGTCGAGCGCGCCGCCACGAGCTTTGCAGGCGGGCCCTCGAAGACCACCCGCCCGCCGTCGTGGCCCGCGCCCGGCCCGAGATCGATGATCCAGTCGGCGTGCGCCATGACGGACTGGTTGTGCTCGATCACGATGACCGACCTGCCGCTGTCGACCAGCCGGTCCAGCAGCCCGAGGAGCTGCGTGAGGTCGGCCAGGTGCAGGCCGGTGGTCGGCTCGTCGAGCACGTAGACCGAGCCTTCTTCGCCCATGTGCGTTGCCAGCTTGAGCCGCTGCCGCTCGCCGCCGGAGAGCGTGGTGAGGGGCTGGCCGAGGCGCAGATAGCCCAGGCCCACGTCCGCGAGGCGCTGGAGGATCGCCACCGCCGCGGGCGTTCGCGCCGCTCCCGCGTCGAAGTAGGCGAGGGCCTCCTCGACCGGCAGGTCCAGCACGTCGGCGATGTTCAGCGCGCCGAGCCGGTACTCCAGCACCGAGGCCTGGAAACGCCGGCCCTCGCAGTCCTCGCACATGGACGTGACGCCGGCCATCATCCCCAGATCCGTGAAGATGACCCCGGCGCCGTTGCAGGTCGGGCAGGCGCCCTCGGAGTTGGCGCTGAACAGCGCCGGCTTGACGCCGTTGGCTTTGGCGAAGGCCTTGCGGATGGGCTCCAGCAGATCCGTATAGGTCGCCGGGTTGCTGCGTCGCGAGCCGCGGATCGCGCCCTGGTCGATGGACACCACGCCCTCTCGCCCAGACACCGATCCGTGGATGAGCGAGCTCTTCCCCGATCCGGCCACCCCCGTCACCACCACCAGCACGCCCAGCGGGATGTCCACGTCCACCCCGACCAGGTTGTTGGTGCGGGCGCCGCGCACGCTCATCACGCCGCTCGGCGCGCGCACCCTGGGCTTGAGCCTGGCCCGATCGCTCAGGTGGCGGCCGGTCAGCGTGTCGCTGGCCCGCAGCTGGTCCACGCTGCCCTCGAAGACCACCTCTCCGCCGGCCGTGCCCGCGCCGGGCCCGAGATCGATGACGTGGTCGGCGATGGCGATGGTCTCCGGCTTGTGCTCCACGACCAGGACGGTGTTCCCCTTGTCGCGCAGCCGCAGCAGCAGGCCGTTCATCCGTTGGATGTCGTGGGAGTGCAGGCCCGCCGTCGGCTCGTCGAAGACATAGGTGATGTCGGTGAGCGCCGAGCCCAGGTGGCGGATCATCCGCGTTCGCTGGGACTCTCCGCCCGAGAGCGTGCCCGAGGGTCGGTCCAGGCTGAGGTAGCCGAGCCCGATCTCCACGAAGGAGTCGAGCGTGTGCTGCAGCGTCTGCAGCAGAGGACCCACGGAGGGCTCGTCCAGCGAGCGCAGCCAGGCCGCCAGATCGCTGATCTGCATCGCGCAGACCTCGGCGATGTTCAGCCCCCGAACACGCGAGGATCGTGCGGCCTCATTGAGGCGCGTGCCCCCGCAGTCCGGACAAGGGGTGAAGCTGACGGCGCGCTCGACGAAGGCCCGGATGTGCGGCTGCATCGCGTCGATGTCCTTGGAGAGGAAGGACTGCCGCACCTTCGGGACCAGGCCCTCGTAGGTCATGTTGATGTTGGCGATCTTGACCTTCGTGGGCTCGCGGTAGAGGAAGTCATGGCGCTCCTGCGCCGTGAAGTCGCGGATCGGCTTGTTCGGGTCGAGGAAGCCCGACTCCGTGAAGATGCGCACGTACCAGCCGTCGGCGACGTAGCCCGGGATGGTGATCGCGCCCTGGTTCAGCGAGCGGCTCTCGTCGTAGAGCTGGCTCAGGTCGATGTCGTTGACCGAGCCCATGCCCTCGCAGCGGGCGCACATGCCGCCGTTGATGGTGAACGTGCGCTTCTCGGGCTTGCCGGCGCCCTCTTCGCCCCTGGCGCCCTTCTCGACCGTGACCACGCCCGCGCCCCGGACGGTGGGCACGTTGAAGGAGAAGGCGTTGGACGGCCCGATATGGGGCTGGCCGAGGCGGCTGAACAGCACGCGCAGCATCGCGTTGGCGTCGGTGGCCGTGCCGACCGTCGAGCGGGCGTTGGCGCCCATCCGCTCCTGATCGACCAGGATCGCCGGCGTGAGGCCCTCGAGCACGTCCACCTCGGGTCGCGCCAGCGAGGGCATGAAGCCCTGCACGAAGCTGCTGTAGGTCTCGTTGATCAGCCGCTGCGACTCGGCGGCGATGGTGCCGAACACCAGCGACGATTTTCCCGAGCCCGAAACTCCGGTGAACACCGTTAACCTGCGCTTGGGGATCTCGACGGAGACGTCCTTCAGGTTGTTCACCCGAGCGCCCTGGACGCGGATCCGGTCATGGGTGTCGGCGAGGTGCGCTTCGAGAGGGGGGAGCTTCGAGGTGGACATGCGCCGGCCCTTAACCTCGAGACCGGGGGGACAGGCGGCGGCGGCGATGACGATCGGCGCACGAGCGCCCAAAAAAGGTGGTCGAGTCGAAAGAGCGGCGGTGCGGCGGCCCGGACCGCCGGCCGATCACCCGCGAGCGCGGCCAGGGCGCCGCTCAGACGATGGACAGCACCAGGATCGCCAGCCCCGCGCCCAGGCCCATCGCGCATTGCACGATCCGCCAGGCGCGTCGAATCGTGCTGGCCTGCGCGGGCGCTCCGCCCTCGCCGAGCGTGTACACGCCGGGCTTGTCCAGCTCCACCCCAAGCAGTCCGGCCAGCCCGCGTTGGGGCTCGCCGTGTTGTAGGCGTCGCGCCAGCCCACACGCAGGCCGCCGCGCACGTCCGCACCCGTGAACAGTCCACCCAACACGAGCAGCGCGGCCGTGAGGCGTGCCGGGATCAGGTTGAGCAGATCGTCCAATCGAGCGGGCGCTTTGCCCAGCCACTCGTAGCGTCCGCGGTAGCCCACCATGGCGTCCATGGTGTTGGCCGCACGATAGAACATGACGCCCCCCAGGCCCAGCAGCGCGTACCAGAGGATGGGCGCGACCACGCTGTCGGAGCTGTTCTCCGCGACCGACTCGGTGGCGCCGGCGGCGAGCTCGGACGGGCCAAGCGCGCTCGGGTCCCGGCTGCACAGGCTGCGCAGGCCCCGCCGCGCGCGCGGCAGATCGTCCGCCTCGAGGGCTTCGGCGACCTCCAGCCCCGCCGCCCCGAGCGACTGATGGGCGAGGCAGGCCTTGAGCAGGAGCGCGCTCAGCAGCCCCTCCAGGAGCGGCCAGGAGAGCTCGTCGACCCCCAGGCCCAGCGCGGCC
>CAZKWG010000775.1:0-3783 GCA_964556105.1 uncultured Enterobacterales bacterium
CCGTGATCGACGACACGCTGGCCGACGCGCGCGTCCGCACGAGCCCGCTGGTCACCGGCCGCGAGGGCATCCGCTTCTACGCCGCCGCGCCGATCGTGAGCGCCAACGGGACGGTTCTGGGGACGATCGCCGTCCTCGATCGCCGCGCCCGCGGGCTGGACGCCGCGCAGCGCCTCGGGCTGGAGGCCCTGGCGCGCCAGGTGCTTCAGCGGACGCTCGCGCGGGGCCACGCGCCCGCGGGCGGGGCGGCGGCGATGGAGCTGGACGTGGCGCTGCGGACGCTGCGCGCGCAGGCGGGTCTGCTGTCCACGTTGAGCCACGAGCTCCGCACGCCGCTGAGCTCCGTCATCGGCTTCTCCAGCCTGCTCCTCCGCGATCCGAGCTCGCTCACGGACGAGCAGCGCCGCCACGTGGAGCGCATCGCCGCGAACGGGCGCCAGCTCCTGACGCTGGTGGACGACGCCCTGGACCTGGCGCGCATCGAGTCGGGGCGCAGCGAGCCGCGCCTGCAGTCGGTGGCGCTGCTGCCGCTCCTGCGAAAGGTGCTCGAGGAGCTCGACGGGATCGCCCGCTCGACCGGCACCAGCCTGAGGCTGAACGCCGCCCAGCCTGCGCACCCGGTCTGGGCGGATCCACTCTGGCTGGAGCGCATCCTGGTGAACCTGGTCGGCAACGCCGTCAAGCACGCCCGAGGCGCCGCGGTGGAGGTGGCGTTGCAGGTCGATGTGGAGCGCGGCGCGCCCCTCCGGATCGACGTCATCGACAACGGCCCCGGCCTCCCGCCGGAGCGGCTCGGCCAGATCTTCGAGCCCTTCCAGCAGCTCGCCGGCGGGCGCGGCGGCGCGGGCCTGGGGCTGACCATCTCGCGCGCCCTGGCCGCCCAGCTCGGCATGGCGCTGATGGCGGACAGCGTGCCGGGGCAGGGCGCGACCTTCTCGCTGCTCCTGGACCCCGCCGCTCCGCTGCCGCGGCATCTGGGCGTCCGCTCGGCCTAGCCGCCTCGGAGGCTCCCGGCGAGCTCGGCCAGGAGGGCGTCCAGGTCCTCGCCCTGCGTCTTCTCGAGCAGGCCGCGGATCTGCGCGCCGAGCAGGTTGACGTCGAACGGCTTCTTGATCACGCCCTGCGCGCCGAAGTCCTCGGGCGGCTGCTGGCGAAACGCGCTGGCGGCGGCGGTGATGAAGATCAGGGGCACCAGAACCGGCGGGTCCGACGCGCGCAGCGCCTTGCACAGGCCGAGGCCGTCCATCAGGGGCAGCATCAGGTCACAGAGGATGAGATCGGGCCGCATCTCCCGCGCGACCGCCAGCCCCACGCCGCCGTCGGTGGCGATGCGGATCTCCGTGGCGCCCTCCGTCTGGAGGACGTAGTGCAGCACGGCGGCCACGTCTGGCTCATCCTCGACGATGAGCACCCGGCCCAGCCCCTTGTGCATCCTCAGTCTCCGGGTGCGCCAAGCCAGCTGCCTTTCTGTCTGGCGCTCAGGTCTCTTAACGCGGCCTGCGCGCGCCTGTGCGAGATGCGCTGCCGGACGAGATCAGCGAGGATCTGACGGGCGCGTCGGCTGCGCAGGATCGCGTCGAAGGGGTCGAGCACCCGCTCGAGGATCTTCACCGCCAGGGGCTGGCGCGCGGCGGGGCTCGGCGCGCCGGTGCGGGCGGCGAGGAGGTCGTCGCGACGGGCCTCCACCCGGCGGAACAGCGCCGCGGCCCGCGCGTTCAGGTCGGCGTCCACCAGGAGCGGGCGCAGGGCCTCCAGGGCCGCCTCGCAGGCCAGGGCCGAGCCGAGGGGGTTCTGCTCGATGCCGGTGAGCGCCTCCAGCCGCCTGTCCTGGGATCGGTTGCGCAGTTTTTCGATACACTGTTGTAGATCGCGCCAGAATACCCACTGGTAGGCGAAGTCGAGGCCCGTGCCTTTGATGTTCTGCACGCCCATCAGCCAGACCTCGACCCCGGGCGGGGCCGCCTGCAGCGCGCGGGCGATGATCTGGTCTCCGGTCGCGCCGGGGTCCTCCACCAGGATCACCGCCTCGCGCATCAGGGAGGCCCAGGCCCGGCCCGCCTCGACCGGCGGGGCCTCTCTCGCGGCGCGCGCGCAGCACCAGCGGGCGAGCGTCTCGACCAGCGCGTCGGCGAGGCCAGCCCCCTCATCGCAGGCCTGCTCCAGGGCGTCCGCCTCGGCGCGGGCCCCCTCGGCGGCGGCGCGGGCCTGCTCCAGGCTGGGGCCGGGGCTTCGCACGGCGGCGGCGCGCTCGGACCAGGCGCGCTGGAGCGGCTCCGGAGCCCCGAGGCGCACCCCGCAGCGCACCCCGAGGGCGCTGGGGTCCACCAGTCGGAGATGCTGGAAGAGGCGGTCGATCGCGCCAGGATCCTGCTCGTCCAGGGTGGACAGGCGGTCGGCGATGGCCTGATCCAGATAGCGGGTGAGCCCCCGCAGGTTCGTGCCGATGAGGACGTGGCGGTGGGCGTTGGCGTCGTGGACGAGGATCTGGGCGAAGACGCGGCTGCGCGCGACGCGATCCGCCCGGTTGTTCACGACGGTGATGAGCCAGCGCGCGGGATCGGCCAGGTGGTCGTGCGCGGCGTAGCCCGTGCGGCGCCAGTTGTGGCGGAACGAGAGCGTGTCGTTGGCCGACATCCCGTTGGCGAAGACCACCTCGCGGCCCAGATGGCGGGCGCGCGGGTAGATGACCAGGGCGCCGAGGTCGGGGACGACGTGCTCCGCCATGAGGCCGATCGCCTCGACGCGGTCCACGCCGAGCGCCTCGCCCACCGCGGCGGCCAGGGCGACGTTGGCGTGGTGCTCGGCGTAGGGCAGGCGATCCAGCAGGTCGCGGGGCACGAGATCGCGGGCGGCGCCGCGGACCGGCTCGACGGTGGCGCCTCGGGCGGCGCCGAGCTCGGCGATGACCGGGAGCATGTTCTCCTCGGTGGTCAGCAGCAGGGCGTCCGGGGGCGCGAAGCCGCCGAGCACAGCGGCCACGTCCATCCCGGTGGGGCCCTGGATGTCCTCGTGATCGGGGTAGGCGTTGGTCAGCGTGGAGAGGTCGTCGCGCATCCAGCTGCGCTGCAGGAGCTGGACATAGGCGGGGTTCAAGCCCATGCACTCCCAGAGCATGGTGCGGGCGCCGAGGCCCGCGGCGAGGTCTACGACCTCGACCTGCTCCCAGATCGTGGCGCGATCATAGGGGCGGAAGAGGAAGAGCTCCATCGCGTGACCCCCGGGTGGGGCGTGCAGCACCATGGCCTCGCAGCCGGTGGTCTTCGAGAGCGTCGAGACGCCCAGCCCCTCGAACATGCCGGCCTTCAGGCGCTCGGTGCCGCTCTTGCCCCGCGTGCCCCAGCCGCCGACGACCAGCGGGAGGCGGGCGCGGGCCGCTCGTACGCGCCGACGGGCCCAGGCGACGCGGCCGAGCAGCGAGGCGACCAGGAGCAGCGTGACCACGGCGAGGTGGGTGATCGTGCTCTCGCCCATGCCCAGCAGGTAGGAGATCGGGCTCAGGCTGCGCTGGACGCGGGCGCTCGCGCGGCGCTCGAAGCGGCCCCGACGACGGCTACCTTCGCGAGCTCGCTCTTCCCGGTCTCCGGCGTCGCCTCGCTCCTGACGCCCGCCGAGCTCGCAGCGTTCCGGCAGAACGACGTCGACGTCCCCGGCTCACCGAGCGTCGCGGGCGATGCGCTCGTGGTCGTCAACCCCTCCGTCGAGCTCCGCATGTTGCATCTCGACGGCGTCGCGATCGCATGGGCGGCGCCGAACGCACGCGGCGAGATCCGAGGCCTGCACCGC
>CAZKWG010000776.1:0-3773 GCA_964556105.1 uncultured Enterobacterales bacterium
CGCTGGCGGTCATCGACGATCTGGGCGCGATCCTGGTCATCGCGCTGTTCTACTCGTCCGGCGTGTCGGTGGCGGGGCTGCTGGTCGCCGGCCTCGGCTTCGGCGGGATCTTCGCGCTTCAAGGCTTCGGCGCGCGCTCGCCGCTGACCTACCTGGCGCCGTCGCTGCTCGCCTGGGCGGGGGTGTACGCCGCCGGGATCCACCCCACGATCGCCGGCGTGATCATCGGCCTGATCACGCCTGTGCGCGCCTGGTTCGGCCCGGACGGCTTCGTGCGCGGCATGCACGACGAGCTGGAGCGCCTGCGCACGGCGGGCGCCGAGGCGACGCCGGCGCTGATGCACACGCTGCAGCAGGTCGCCCTCATCCGGCGTGGCGCGATCTCGCCCGCGGAGCGCCTGATCGCCCTGCTGCACCCATGGGTGGCCTTCGGGATCATGCCGCTCTTCGCGCTGGCCAACGCCGGCGTATCGCTTCAGGGGCTCTCGCTGGACGGGGCGACGCTCTCGCTGGCGACCGCCATCGGCGCGGGCCTGCTGCTGGGGAAGCCGCTCGGCGTGCTGGTCGCCAGCGGCCTGGCGCTGCGCCTCGGGCTGGCGCGGCTGCCCCAGGGCGTCGGGCTGAGCCACCTCGGGGTGCTCGGCGTGGTGGCGGGAATCGGCTTCACCATGGCCCTGTTCATCGCCCAGCTCGCGTTCTTGGATCCGGCCCTGCTCGACGCGGCGAAGCTCGGCGTGCTCGGCGCCAGCCTCCTCGCCGGCGTGATCGGTCTGGTCCTGGGGCGGGCGCTGCTGCGGCCCGTGCAGGAGCCGGAGGTCGCGCAGAGCGCGGACGAGGCCGAGGGCTCGACGGAGCGTTGAGCGACCGTCGGGGCTTCTCTGCGTGGACCTGCCGCGATCCGCTCCCTGGTAGACTGGGAGGGTTCACGAGGGAGATCGATGGCAGGCGCACGGACGATCACGATCATCGGCGCCGGCCACGTCGCGGAGGCGGTGGTCGCCGGGATCCCGCCCTCCTGGGACGTGGTCCTGGTGGACGTCTCCGAGACCGCGCTCACGAGCTTCCCCGAGCGTCCGAGCGGCGCGCTCACGCGGGTCCAGGGAGACGGCACCAGCCGCCTCGTGCTGGCGCGCTGCGGTCTCGGGCGCGCCGCGGTGATCGTCGCCGCCACACGCTCGGACGAGGTGAACAAGGAGGTGGCGCGGGTCGCGCGCGAGGCCTTCGGCGTCGAAGAGCGCGTGGTGCTGCTGGACGTGCCCGAGGGCCTGGAGGCGGCGGGCCTGCTGCGCAGCGAGGTCGTCGCGCGCCACCTCGCCACCGCCGCCCGCTGCCTGAACATGCTGCCGCTGGGCGAGGCGCGGGCGACGACGCTCGGGCTGGGCGCGGGTGAGCTGCTCCAGGTGACCGTGCTCGAGGGCAGCCCCGCGGTGGGGCGCGAGCTGCGCAGCCTGGTGGCGCGGGACTGGCTGGTGGCGGCCGTGTATCGGGGCTCGGAGCTGATCGTGCCCCACGGCGACACGGCGGCCCAGCCCGGCGATCGCGTCCTGCTGGTGGGTGAGCCCTCCGAGCTGCGCCTGATCGCCGCCTGGTTCCGAGGGGGAGATCCGACCTTTCCGACGCTCTACGGCGCGAACATCGGCTGGGTCGGCGAGGTCGCGGCGCCCCTGGCCCGCTGGCTAGGCGAGCGGACTCCCGCGACCGCCGCGGTCGAGCTGCCCGCCGCCCTGCTCGACCCCGATGAGCTCCCCCCCGAGGAGGCCGCCCGTCGGCTGCGCGAGCGCGAGATCGGCTGCGTGGTGATGCCGCCTGCGCCCGTGCCGTGGGCGGCGCGCCTCGGCCTGGTCCGTCCCGTCCGGGCCGACCTCCTCTTCGGGCTGGGCCTGCCCCTGCTCGTGAGCCGCGGGGCGCCGCCCTTCACGCGCCTGCTCCTGGCGCTGGGCCCCCAGCAGGATCCACGGCCCCTGGGCAACGTCGCCATCGACCTCGCGCGCGAGCTGGGCGCCACGCTGACCTGCCTGACGGTGCTGCCGCCGCGGATCGCGGGCGGGGAGATCTCCTCCGACCTCAGCGGTCCCCGACAGCTCGCGCGCCTGGCCAGCCTGCACGACGTCCCGCTGGAGCTGATCCAGAGCGAGGGCAACCCCATCGAGCGCATCCGCCACCACGCCCGCGGATTCGACCTGGTGGTCGTCGGCCACGGCCTCACCCCGCGCCGAAGCACCGTGTTCTCCCCAGACATCTCGCTGTTTCTGCTCCACGACATGCCGGTCTCGACCCTCCTCGTCCCGCGTGCCGACGGATGACGGGGGCCACCGCAGGCGCGCTGCTGCTCGTCACCGTCGGCGCGACCGTGCTGCCCGCGCTCGGTCGGAGGCTGCGGGTCCCCGTCGCCATCGTCGAGATCCTGTACGGGATCCTGATCGGCGGCTCGGGGCTGGGGCTGGTCCTGGCGCCGGACCAACCTTTCCTGACCTTCCTGGCGGATCTCGGCTTCGCGCTCTTCCTGCTGGTGGCGGGGCTCGAGCTGGACTTCGACGAGATCGAGCGCGCCGGGCGCCGCGCGCTGGCGGTGGCCATGCTGGTCTCCACCGTCACCATCGGCGCCGCCCTCGGCCTCTCCCGGGCGCTGGGCTGGAGCCCCTGGGTGGGGCTGGCCGCGGGCGCGACCTCCGTGCCGCTGCTGATGGCGGTGCTGCGCGAGCTGGGGCGCCTCGGCTCGCCGACGGGCCGCAGGCTGGTCACGCTGGCGGCGCTCGGCGAGGTCGTGACCGTGGCCGTCATCGCGCTCTTCGAGCTGCTCGGCGGGCACGAGACGGCCAGCCTGGGCGCGGCGCTGCGGCTGGTCCTCCCTGTGCTGGGCGTCGTGCTCGTCGGCGTGCTGTTGCGCACGGCCGCCTGGTGGTACCCCTCCTTCTTCGGCCGCCTCGTCGCGTCGGACGACCCGCAAGAGCTGGGCGTGCGCGTCGGGCTGGGCATGATGTTCGTCTTCGTCGGGCTGGCCATCCTGGGCGGGATCGAGCCCGTGCTCGGCGCCTTCCTGGCGGGTCTGACGCTGGCCTACGTGCTGCGGGACAAGGGCGCCTTGGAGCACAAGCTGGGCAGCATGGCCTACGGCTTCTTCGTCCCGGTCTTCTTCGTCTCGGTCGGCGTGCGCCTGGAGCTGAGCGCGGCGCAGCTCCTGGCCGATCTGCCCTTCGTGCTGAGCCTTCTCGCGGTGATGCTGGCGGCAAAGGCTCCTTATGGCCTCCATCTGCTTGGCCTGGGGGTCCGCGCGCGCCACGCCCTGGCCGGCACCCTGCTGCTGGCCTCGCCACTGACGCTGGTGATCGCCATCGCCGATCTCGCCACCCGCGCGGAGGCGATCACCGGCAGCCAGGAGACGGCGGTGGTGGCGGCGGGCATGGTGGCCAGCCTGGTCTTCCCGACGCTGGCGCGGCTGCTGCTGACGGATCAGCGGCCCGCCGGGTGAGCCCGGAGCTCCACCGGGAGCCGCTCGACATACAGGCTCGTCGAGGGGAAGGCGAAGAAGACGCCGACCTGCTCGGCGATGCCGAGGAAGGCCAGGTACTGCCTCCCACGCTCGGACAGCTCGGTGTGCCAGTCCGGGACCGCCAGGAAGTAGTATACTAATATGTCTAGCGAGCTGGCGTTGAACGCCTCGAGGTGGACCTCGACCGCGGCGTCTTTGGCGACGAGGGGATCCTGCCGCAGGTAGCGCTCCACCGCGGCCACGAAGGCCTTGATCCGCTCCGGCGAGGTGTCGTAGGTCAGGC
>CAZKWG010000777.1:0-3768 GCA_964556105.1 uncultured Enterobacterales bacterium
GGTCGTAGTTTCCAACGACTTGTGAGCCATTGCGTGTCTCGCCTCGAAAGATGGTTCCGGACACGCGATTCCCTTCCTGCTCCAAGACCGTCACATGCCATGCACCTGCTCGCCAGACCGCCTTCAAATCGGGCGCCTTCAGCCCTGGAGCTTCAGCTGTGGGGTCTTCCTGCGGCTCGACAGGTGCCACCTGCACGGCTTCCACGCCACTCCGCTCGCCCTTCAGCCGCACGCGAGCCTCCTCTGCGCGCTGCCACTGTGCCGCAAGCTCGGAGAGTGCCTTTGCCCGCTGGTCAGCCAGGTTACTTTGGAGCCGCCGGAGGCCCTCGATCACGTCTTGAAGCTCAAGGGTCTGCCTGTCGAGATCAGCTCGTCTGGGATCGGTATTCGCGAGCGCATCTCGTTGTTCCGCGAGCCCCTGCTCCTCAACCTGCATCCTCGCAAGCTGGGTCGCGAGATCTGTCCCTCGGCGCTCCAGGTTCTCGAAGCGGAACATGGCCTCTTCGACCTCTCGTTGTGCAGCCTCCAGCGCCACGGCCGCCCCGCTGATGGCCTCATTCGCGGTTGCCAGATCCTCAGCATGATTTCGCTGCACGATGTATCCATACATGCTGCCACCCGACACAACACCCGCCAGCGTGAGAAGCGCTCCGTTCTGTCGAACCCATCGCCCCGCACGCCGAACTTGTGCGCGAAGGGCGGCCCGACCCGACTGGGAGCTTTCGACGTCCAAGACTAAAGAAAGAACGTCGGCGTATCGTCTTGCCGGCTCCCATTGTGTCGCCTTGCGGACTACTGCGACGAGCGCGGCCGGATGGCCGCTGAGATTGGTGAGCGACGGATCATGTTCCACCTGAAAGCCCGGGGAGCGCTCGATTAGCAGGTAGTGAAGTAGACGACCAAGCGAGTAGACATCGGAGCGCTCGTCTGCGTTGTCCCCCTCCTCAAGCTGTTCAGGAGCCGCGAAGAGCGGCGTGCCCAGCGCTCCGGCCCCTACCGAGAGCTTGGTGACAAACTTGATGTCTGCGATGTCGAAGTCCGTCAGCACAGGACGAAGCTCGGCATCCAGTACGACATTGGCTGGTTTGATATCTCGATGGATGATCCCGACCTGATGTGCAAAGTGGACCGCGCGGCAGATGCCGAGGAACACCTCCAGCTTTACTGGCAGAGACCAACCCCTCCGGGCAATAGCCTCAAGATTGCCGCCTGGTAAGTAGTCCATCGTGAATGCCAAGGTGTCGGGCTCTACTTCGTGAATTCGCACAATGCTCTTCGGGGCCCTGCGATCTGACGTGAGCCGTTGCATCGCTATGATGCTTCGCCGGAAACGCCACAGCATCAAGCCTTCGGCGAGCTTCTCGAGGTGAAAGACCTTTGTAGCCATCTCACGGCGGTCCTCGATCCGTTCGGCCAACCAGACTGTGCCAAAGTTCCCGCTGCCCAATTGGCGAACCAGCTTTGTACCTGCAACTAGCGAGCCGGCAGACACGCGCCCCCCGTCCATGATCTGACGCACAATCCGATCAATGTCCAAGTCCAGATCTGACGTGGGCCCTCCAGCCGGATGTCGGCTTGCGCGCTCACGCGTCAGCGCATCCAAATCGGCGACCAACTCGAACCGAGCCCTCGCTACAGGCGCGGCGTCGGCAAGGGCGATGGCGGCCCGCTGCACAGACTCTACCTGGGTCTTACTAAGGTGAATCCACCAGAACTGCGCAACGGACTGGACGGCTGTGGCCTTTCTTGGACGCTCCCTTATTAGCGATAGGAACAGGGTCTCGTCCACGGCACCGTGTTGCCGAAGGCGGCGCACTAAGACATGTGCGATCTGTGCCAGATCGGCTGTCGAGCCTGGGAGTTCGTCAGCTATGCGCTGCAGCTCGGGGCCACCTCGCTCCAACCAGCGCCGTAGACTCTCAGCGTCGAACAGGTCTTTGAACAGCTCGGCCAGCGCTTCGTCGGGGGTCAACATCGTCTCCGCGGTATCCGTTGAAGGGAACGTATATCACGGGACGGAGGATTTGTGTCTATCCTGATTCTCCATATCCTTAGACTAACCTGACGGGAAATTGGCGGCACAGGCCCAGTCGTATCGTAACCACAGCCCGACGACGTGGACTGCCCCCGCCGAAAGTTGACTCTCCCCACCGCCGCGTAAAGAAGCGGCATCCAGGAGAGCCCGTACGGGGGGTCAGATGTGATGAGGAGGCCGGTCCCCCGCGCTTCAGGTAGCGGCAGTGCCGCCTGGATAGACGGGGAAACCCCTCAGCGAAGTCGAAGGAGACCGGCCATGAGCGCTACTAACCTGGTGACGATCGGAATGGACGTGAGCGACAAGCACAGCCACCTGGTGGTGCTCGACGAGCAGGGGGCGGTATTGGTGCGCGACCGGATCGCGACGTCGGAAAAGGCACTTCGTCGTTGGTTTGCGCGCTACCCGGGGGCACGGGTGGCGTTGGAGGTGGGTCCGCACAGCCCGTGGCAGAGCCGGCTGCTCGGCGAGATGGGGCTGGAGGTGATCGTGGCGAACCCGAGGAAGGTCGCGCTGATCCACGGTTCGTTGACGAAGAACGATCAGCTCGATGCCGAGCGTCTGGCGCGCCTGGCCCGGGTGGACCCGACGCTTCTGAGCCCGGTGACGCATCGGCGGCCGGAGACACGGGCGGCGCTGGCGATGATCAAGTCCCGCGCTGCGCTTGTGAAGTCACGGACCTTGCTGGTCAACTGCGTCCGAGGTCAGGTCAAGGCCGAGGGCGTGCAGCTCGCGAAGGGCAGCACGGCGGCCTTTCACAAGCGCGTCCTCGCGCTTCCTGAGGAACTCCAGGTGGAGCTCACCCCCCTGATGACCGCGATCGAGGCGCTGACGACGCAGATCCGACACTACGACCAGGTGATCGAGGAGCTCGCCCGCGACGTCTACCCAGAGACGGAGCTGCTCACGCAGGTCAATGGCGTGGGGGCGCTGACGGCGCTCTGCTACGTGCTGACCATAGAGGAGCCTGACCGCTTTCCCAGCAGCCGCTCTGTGGGCAGTTACCTGGGTCTACGCCCTACGCAAGACCAGTCGGGCGACACCGACAAGCAGATGCACATCACCAAGGCTGGCGACGCGATGCTGCGAACGCTGCTCGTGCAGTGCGCACACCGGATCCTCGGCGTACATGGCGACGACTCCGATCTCCGCCGATGGGGGCTCCGTCTCAGTGAGCGAGGCGGCAAGGCCGCCAAGAAGCGCGCCGTGATCGCCGTTGCACGCAAGCTCGCCGTGCTTCTCCACACGCTCTGGCAAACCGGGCAGGTCTACCAGCCGCTCCTGGTCGCCGACAAGGCCAACGCGGCCTGAACCGAGGTCCTCATCTCGATCTTCCTTACCAACTCCAGCATCCAGGCCGAGGCCACCGCCCTTAGCGCGACCACCTCTGCCCGACCCGACTGTCCAGTCCGGGTGACTGCGCTGAGTCCTGTAGGAGCGCGCTTCTTGCATCCGCAGAAGCCGACTTCGTGGGTCAGATTGCAGCGCCCTCTCTGGCCGGACACACAGCTTGCAGCGGGCTCGCCTCCCAGAGTCCACCCGACTGCGTATGGAAGCATGCCCAGCGGGTCGGGCGAGGTGAGCGACGGGCGCGTGGCCTGCCTCGGAGCGGAGGACAACCACTTCCACCCCTGCCGGGGGCAGCCAACACCTCCCCTCCGCCGTTGGCGGAGGGGAGGTGTTCGTGAACTCACACTGTTGACAGTCTGGGCCTCCTCATGGAAGGACTCAAC
>CAZKWG010000778.1:0-3765 GCA_964556105.1 uncultured Enterobacterales bacterium
AGTCCCATGCGTGGCTCTCGGGCGAAGGACGGTGAGCTCCCGCAGACAGGGCGGGGGCGCGTCCGGATCTACCCCGCTGTCCGCGCCAGGACAATCGTCGCGCGAGGAGGATCCGATCGCCGCGCGGCAGGGTAGATCCATCCTATGTCGAGGAGGTCGTCGCTGTCCTTCACCCTCTTCCGCGTCTACGGGATCCCCATCCGGCTGCACGTCTCGTTCGTGCTGCTCGCGGCGGTCTTCGCGGGCTGGCGCTGGTATGAGGCCGGGCTCTACGAGGCGGGCTACAGCGTCGTGCTGGGCGCGCTCCTCTTCGGATCCGTGCTGCTCCACGAGCTCGGGCATGCGCGCATGGGTCATCATTTCGGCGTGGCGACGCGCGACGTGACCCTCTACCCCTTCGGCGGCGTGGCCTCGATGCAGCTCCCGGTCAACGACTCGCGCGCCGAGCTGTGGATCGCGCTGGCGGGGCCTCTGGTGAACGTGGCGCTGGCGGTCGTCGCGGGCTCGCTCGCCTTCTGGGGCGTCCCCTACCTGATCCCGTTCATCGCCGTGAACCTCGGCATGGCGGTCTTCAATCTCATCCCGGCCTACCCGATGGACGGCGGGCGGGTGCTGCGCGCGCTCTGGTCGCGCCGGCTCGGCCTGGTCCCCGCCACGCTGAGGGCGATCCGCCTCTCTCGCGCGCTGGCCTGGGCCTTCCTGCTCGGCAGCCTGCTCGGCAACCCGTCGCTGGCCCTGGCGGGCGGCTTCCTGCTGCTGGCTACGAGCGCCGAGCGGCGCCACTGGGAGCGGCTGGCGCGGCGCGCGGAGCTGGCCCGCCGCTGGAAGACGGCCTGGGTGCCCACGGGCGGGCCCTTCGGGTGGCGTCAGGACATGGGCTACGAGCACCCGACCCCGCGCGAAGGGGACTGAGCGCCTACTGCTCCGCCGCCATATAGGTCTCCATCTGCTCGGCCGTGCCCTGCATGGAGCCGATGACCAGGTTCAACGCCGTGGCCTCGGGCACCGCGCTGTCGCCGAGCGAGACGACCATCCAGGTGGCCTGCAAGCGCCGCGCCGTCTTGCCGTCGTCGCTCGGCATCGTGATCGTCATGAAGAACTGATGGTCGAGGTTGATCCAGTCCAGGGAGAGGACCGCCGGATCGGTCATCCAGGTGCGGTGGGTGAGCGCCATGCCGATGTCGGTCTCGACCCAGCGGTACTGCGCCCGGCTCCAGGTCTCGGCCTCGAGGCTGAGCGGATAGTTGGCGATGGAGTGGTTGTCCGCCTCGGCGAACAGGCACTCGGCGTCCTTGAAGCAGGACGGCTTCTTTCCGGCCACGGGCTCGCGCCACTCGCGCTCGTAGAGGCTGTAGGTGTCCGGGTACACCTCGTCCTGGTTCTCGACCAGCACGAGCGCCTCGGTGACCTCCTGCACCGAGAAGGCGCTGTCGTAGCCCACCGCCGCGCCGACCAGCTCCGTGACGTCGCGCTCCTCTCCGTCGAGGCCGTTGACCGTATCCTGGTCGAGGTTCTGGACGATGTAGCCTTCGGTCGTGGTCTCGATGTTCGTCGCCAACCAGGCGTCGAGGTTGATGATGCCCGCCGCCAGGTAGTCGTCCTCTTCGTCGGACATGTGGCTGTACATGTACTTGCACAGCTCATCGAGCTCCGCCGGCGCCTCGGGAGGCTTGCGGCATCCGGTGGTCACGAGACCGAGGACGAGGACGCTGACGGACAGGTAGCGCATGAAGACACCCTCGAGGTTCGGGGGATTATCTACCATGGGAACGGCGCGGTCGTCAGACCGTCGTCAGACAGCGGTCGATCTTCGCGTCTCGGACGGGCAGCGGCAGGCTCAGGCCTGACCCACCATCGTCACGGGGAAGCGCGCGATGGAGAGGTTGAGCTCTTTGCGGTAGCCTTTGGCGTCGCCGCCGAGCTGGTAGGGCATGGCGTCTTCGAAGCGCACGCGGACACGCTCGGTCATGTAGTCCATGACGCCGTCGTGCTCGCAGCGCCCGCGCCAGACGGCGGGGAAGTTCACCAGGCACTGCAGCGCGGACATGTTGATGACGCGAAGCTGGAAGCGGCCGGGGGCGCGCGTGGCGTGCGGGAACATGCGCATCCCGTAGCCATAGAGCGGCGTCGTGGCCGCGCCGATGAGGGCGGCCGGGCCGCGGTAGATCACGCCGCCGGTGGGAACGGGCTCGCCCAGGCGCTCGCCGTCCGGGCCGACGCGGAAGGCGGGCTCGCCGAGGTTGACGACGGAGACCATGGGGTTCGAGCGGCGCAGATAGTTGGGGAGGGTGCGCAGGAGGCCGGCGACAAAATAGCCGGGGAGACCCTTGGAGAGGGCCTCCCAGCGGGTGCCCTTGCCGCGCCCCTTCAGCCAGCAGTAGTCGTTGAGCACGGCCGCGTCGTGGCCCAGGCCCGCGAAGGGGAAGAGCTGACCTTCGGCCTCGACCATGTTCACCGAGACGTAGCGGTGGACACGGCCCTGCTGCCAGCGGCGGACGTCGGCGACGGGGCCGCGGCTGCCCAGCCAGTGCGCGAGGGCGTTGCCCGTGCCCAGGCGCAGCACGCCAACGGCGGGCAGACGCGGCGTCTGATCGCGCAGATCGGAGAGCGTGTTGATGGTGTCTACGATGGTCCCGTCGCCGCCGCCCGCGAAGACGGTCTCCACGTCGCGCTCGACGCAGCGGTGCAGGACCTCGCGGGCGTGCTCCTGGCTCTCCGTGAAGAAGAGCCGGTCCCGCGGAACGACGCTGGACATGGCGGCCCGCACGCGCGGGGTGACCCGTCCAGCGTTGCCGTTCAACACCACCGCGTAACGATCACTGGGCTGTGCGAAGACGGGGAGCATCGTGTGATCCTCGGGCCCGAGAGGGCGCGAGGTCTGGACGCTGCAAGAGATGTGCCGCTACGGACCTACGCCGAAGATGGCGTTCCTGTGGCGTTTCGAAGGCGGCCAACGCGTAATCGGCTTCGCACCGAAGGGCCCTGGGTGCGCGCGCCGCTATGCGGTCGCGGCCTCGATGAGCCCGTAGACCGCGGCCAGCGCGTCGGGGAGCGCGTCTCCGTTCTTGCCGCCGGCCTGGGCCATGTCGGGGCGCCCGCCGCCGCCGCCGCCGACCGCCTGAGCGACCTGCTGCACCAGCTTGCCCGCGTGAACCTTCTTCCCGGCGATGTCCTTGCTGGCCGTCGCCACCAGACGAACCCCGTCTGCGTCTCGCGCGCCGAGCACGACCACCGCGGTCCCGAGCTGGTCGCGCAGACGGTCGGCCTCGTCCCGCAGCGTCGCGGCGTCGCCGCTCAGCTCTGCCGCCAGGACGTGGATCCCGTTGATCAGGCGAGCCTGATCGATGAGATCACCGGCCGCCGCCGCCGCCACCTGACGCTTGAGCGCGTCGAGCTCCTGGCTCAGCCGCTTGCGCTCGTCCAGCACGCGCTGGAGGGCCTCAGGGAGCTGCTCCGGAGCAGCGCGGAGCTGCGCGGCCGCCTCGCGCGCCGCCGCGTCGCGGGTGCGAAGCCAGGCGAGCGCGCCGAGCCCGGTGATCGCCTCGACGCGGCGCACGCCGGCCGCCACGCCGCTCTCGGAGAGCAGGCGGAAGAGGCCGATATCGCCGGTACGCCTGGCGTGGGTGCCGCCGCAGAGCTCGATCGAGAAGCCCGGCACGCTGATGACGCGCACCCGGTCGCCGTACTTCTCGCCGAAGAGGGCCATGGCGCCCTTCTTCCGCGCGTCGTCGAACGTCCAGCCGTCGCCGTCGCAGCTCTCGTTCA
>CAZKWG010000779.1:0-3761 GCA_964556105.1 uncultured Enterobacterales bacterium
GCTTCGAGGTTCTAGACTTCGATCTGGACACTCCGGCCATGGGATGGACGGTGTGCCAAAGATTGGGCATGTGGATGTTCACAGCCGGCTACAACGGCGACCGGGAGTTCGATGCTGAAGTAATTGGGAGGGGTGATGCATTGCCTCCGAGACAAGCAAATCGTGAGTTCTACCCGCCCCCGAGTTGGCGTACTCAGGTCAACCCTGAAGGTTATGTCGGCAAGTTTGAGCCTCAGGGTTCGCGCCTGATGCTCGCGATTTCTAAGGATAGAAGAACCTGGTTCAAGACGGGGATGGTGGTCATGAACTGCGGTTCGGTGCCTTGCCTGGCGGTCGAGAAAGACCAGGCCGGCGTCGAGACGCTTTACCTGTTCTTCTGTGCTGCGCTGCAGGAGATTGTGGTCTTGGACCCCGCTGACCCAATCAATCTCGAACCCGCTCCCAGAACACGCCCTACGCCGCTCTGTGTCGCCTATACTACCGATCTGCGCAGCTGGACCTACCGCCTGCTTGGGGAGCGCCCGAGGGACTACGTGGTTGGGGATTCTGGATTCATCTATCCAGATCTCTCGACATTCGGCTCTTCAGTCGTCACGTTCGATCTGGATGCCAACGAGTATAGCGCCAATGACCCTAGCGTCGTGAGGAAGCACGACGGCTCGGGTTGGCTGATGTACTACGCCCTGCATTACGGCACTGCCAAGAGTTCCATAATCCTTGTCGCAGAGGCTGACCACCTCTACGACTTCACCTGGACCACCAGAGAGGATGCCATTCCTGTGGTTCCGACATTGGATTGGATCAGCTCTGTTGGCGCGAGCGCCGAAGATCCAAACGTCGGGAGGACGCCGATGGGCTATCGGCTTTATGCGAGCATTTCTGAGAACCCTTATATCGATGGCAACAGTTGGCAAGCAGATCTCGACGCTGAGGGCACTTTGATCGAGGAATCCCTCACGACTATTGAGCACACCTGCGATGGTGATGCAGGCCTCGCCGTGCCGCCCGCGAGGCCCGTTGTCCTATGCAACGCCGTGGGCGGCACCAGAGAGTGGCTGGCGTTCGTGTTTAAGGAAGACGCTGCCTACGAGAGGCACATTGTCTCCGTGAAGGTCGACTTCATGGGCAACATCGTGGACGGCACTGCCGAATCCGGCGGCGAATGCCAGGTGCTTCTCGAGAGGGATCAAGACTATGAGTACGACGGGATCCGTGAGGCCGCGGTCGCCCGCTTCGGCGGATGTTGGGTCATGGTGTATTCTACGGGAATTCCGGGATAGCCGCCATGAGACGCGCCCGCAAGAACCAGTTCCAACTCAGACGATCGTCCTACGACGGTCACCCCACCTCAACCTTCCATATGGAATGAGCCCATGCGCCTCGTCCCGCTGAAGTTCGTCGCGTTCATCATCGGGAGTTGGCACGTCCTGGCCCAGACGCCTGCCCTGGGCGACACGCGCGGACCCTGGGCGCTGAGCTCCCCAGCGGCGGGTCTACGCGCGGAACTCACCACGCGCGGCGCTGTGCTGTCAGCCCGTGGCGCGACGCTCGGCGTGCGGACGGTGCGCTGGGGGTGCCCAGACGCGATGGGCGACGTCGCGCCGGGCCGTCTCCTGGCCGGCGGTGACCGCATCGAGATTCGGACGACCGGCCTCACGGAGCTGTGGACGAGCACCCCCGAGGGCCTCGAGCAGCGTTGGAGGGTGGACGCGGCGCCCACCTGCATCGGCGATCTGGTGATCGACGTGCACGTCTCCGGCGCGCGCGTCTCCGGTGGGACCAGCGGCCTGAGGCTCGACCGCGAGGACGGGGCTGCCTGGCAGGTGCGCCATTTCGCCGCCTGGGACGCGGAGGGGACGCCTCTGAACATCGCCGCGGAGCCGATCGCAGAGGGCTTCCGCATCCAAGTTCAGGCCGCGCAGGCTCGCTATCCCCTGGTCATCGATCCAATCTACAGTGTCGCGGCGACCGTGCTCGACGGGGAGGCGATAGGAGACTTCTTCGGGCTTGACGTGTCGGGCGCGGGGGATCTCGACGGGGATGGATACGATGACGTGGTCGTCGGGGCAAGGAGTTACGACGATGGTGACGCGGTCGCGACAGGTCGAGCCTATGTCTACCTGGGATCGCCCGACGGGATCGCGGCTACGGCATCCATCACGCTGACGGGAGAGTCCGAGTATGGCTATTTCGGCTCCTCCGTGTCCGACGCAGGGGATATCGACGGAGATGGCCTCAGTGACGTGATCGTCGGCGCCATCGGCGTGGGCGGCCACGGCCATGCGTATCTGTTTCCAGGGTCGGCCGATGGACTCGCATGGCCGGCCGCCACCACGCTCGAGGCGCCTGCCCAGAGTGACGACTTCGGTCAGGTCGTGGCCGCAGCCGGCGACGTCAACGGGGATGGTTACAGCGACATCATCATCGCCGCGGATGGCAGCGCGGCCAGATACGGCGCCTTTGTCTACGAGGGATCGGACGACGGGATCGTGTCCACACCCGTCGCCTTCACAACCGGCGACGGCACGGACGATTTCGGCACCGACGTGTCGGGAGCCGGGGACATCAACGGAGACGGCTACGAGGATGTCCTGGTCGGAGCCCAGTGCTACCAGGATGATCTGACCTTGGATTGCCAAGGCCGCGCGCACGTGTTCCTGGGGTCGGCAGCTGGGGTGGCGAACGAAGCCGCATTCCAGCTCACCGGCGAGACGGAGAACTCTGCCCTGGGGGCCGATGTTTCGGGTGCGGGGGATGTCGACGGCGACGGATATGACGACATCGTCGTTGGCGCGCCAGGCTATGATGACAACGTCGGGCGTGTGCATGTCCTGCGGGGATCACCGGACGGGGTAGCCCTGAGCGACGCGACTACGCTCGACGGAGAAGAGCCGGGTTCAGATTTTGGCGGGGACGCCGCCAGCGCTGGTGATGTCAACGGCGATAGCTTTGCCGACATCTTCATTGGGGCTGCCACATGGGGCGACTACGACATCGGGCGTGCCTACCTCTACCTGGGCTCATCGGAGGGCATCTCGCTCACGGCCGCCGCCACGCTCACAGGAGAGGCCGAAGGCGACTACTTCGCTTACGCCGTTTCAGGTGCCGGTGACGTCAACGGCAACGGGCTGGACGACCTCATCGTAGGAGCGATGTACCACAACACGGCCACCGGCCGGGCCTACGTCTACCTCGACTCCGGAGACACGGACGGTGACGGCTACATGAGCGTAGACGACTGCGACGACACCGACGACACCCTTTACCCAGGCGCCGAAGAGGTGGCCTGCGACTGCGTGGACCAGGACTGCGACGGCGCGGATCTCGTGGAGGGCTGCGACACAGACTATGCCTGCGGGGACACCGCGGACACCGACACCGACACCGACACCGGCGCCCCAGACTCCGGTCCCTCCACGACCGACACCGGCTCCACCAAGGACGCTCCGACCTGCGGCTGCAGCTCCGCCCCGCCGACCGCAGCTACCCCCGCCCTCGTCCTGCTCTTTGCGCTCGCCCGACGCCGTTCGGGAGCGCGTCCCGCTTCAGTGTCTGGGCGGCGTTGACCTACGACTGCCAGACTTCGTCCTCTGGGGTGCGCTGGCCATCGGGCGGAGAGCCGTCCACGGCGAGTCAATCCGTTTGAGGGTGAGCCTCGAAGAAGGCCCAGACGACCTCGCTCCCGGCGATCTCCTGGCTGACGCGGCCGATGCGCTCCTCGCTCAGGTACTGCCAGCCCTGGGGCCAGGTGTGGCCGCCGC
>CAZKWG010000780.1:0-3761 GCA_964556105.1 uncultured Enterobacterales bacterium
TCGGATCGACGTACTGGATCAGGTTGTAGAACTCCAGCGGGCTGTTCTTGGCGGGGGTCGCCGAGAGCAACACCACGCCCTTGCCGCCGTTACGGCGTCGAATGGCTGCGCAACGGAAGTCGAGCTGCCACGCACGCTTGGATCCATCGCCTGGATTGCCCATAAAGCGAGGAACTCCGCCCTCTCTTTCTTCGGGGAGGTAGAGGTTTTTGGAGCTTGCGGGTTCCGGCAAAGTTTCCCATGTCGCAGATTGGACGAAAGGACGCAGTCGAAGCCGACGCTCCCCAGGAGACGGCTGAAGCGCGTGCCGAGGAGGCTGATCCGGTCGTGACGGAGGCCGAGATGGCCCCGCTGAGGGAGGCGCTGCGGGGCCTGCTCGCCGAGGGCCTGCCGGCGGAAGCGGTCGACGGAGTTCTCGGACGCCTGCTCGCTCGAATGCGGGTCGGGGTCGAGCAGCTCAGGACCAACAAGCAGCTCGCGCCCTGGATGCACGGGGTGGTGTGTCGGGTAGCTGACGAGTCCAGCAGGCCCGGCCCCCTACCGCCGAGCCTCACAGCCAACGACCCGTCCGGCCAGGACCGGATCGCTGGCGCGCTGATGCCCCTCCTGGACCTGATCGAGCCCGAGCACGCTGAGGTCCTGCGGCTCACGGACCACGGCACGCTGACCCAGCGAGCGGCGGCGAGGCGCTTCGGGATCTCGCTGGTCGCGCTCAAGTCGCGGATCCACGTTGCCCGCCGCAAGCTGCGGCTGGTCGTGCTCGCCGGGCTCAAGCTCCTGGCGCCGGACACCACCGACGACACTGAGCCCTCCGCTGCCGACACCCGCGCGCCGCGCCGCAAGATCCCCGCCAGCAGCTTGCTCCCCGCCTTCACCGCTGGCCTGGAACAGCTCGTCCGCCCGTGGGTGTCCGCAGAGCAGGCTCCAACCGTGGCGACCTCGGTCCTGGCCAGCCTGCTTGCCGCCCAGGCCGAACTGCCCCACAACGGCCGTCTGCCGAACTGGATCTACTCGGTCACGCGCGCCGTCGTGCTCGCCAGCACCACTGGCACCCCGATCGCTTCGCTCCCCAGCCAGCCGACCGACGAGGCCCGGTCCATCCTCGCCCCTGCGATGCAGGCGCTCCTGGCAGACGTGGACGCCGATCAGGTCACCGCCCTCACGCTGGTCGACCTCGAAGGCCGCTCTCAGCGCGACGCCGCCCGCCACCTCAACATTCTGCCGGAGACCCTCAAGCAGCGCCTCTGGCGCGCCCGCCGCCTCTGCTGGCAGTCGCTGACCCGCACGCTGACCGCGAGCCGGCAGGCCGCCCCTGCCCCGACGCACTTCACCGCGCTGCTCGACGCCCTACAAGCCCTGATCCAGCACCTCGCGCCGGCCATCACCCCAATCCCGGCGCTCCAGCGCCTGCTACGCCAGCTCCACGCCGACGCCGCCACTCAGCGCCCCTCGTCCTCGGCGGTGGACTTCCTCTACGCCGCCACCCTCTCCAGTCTCCTGCCCACCCCGCGCAACGTGCTCCCGACCCCGCCCGCCGAGCCCGGCTCCACCGATCGCGCCGCCCTCGCTGTCTGCCTTGCCCCCTTACTTGCGACGCTCACCCCCGAGCAGTCAGAGGCCATCACGCTCTTCGACCTCGACGGCCTCAGCCTCAACGCCGCCGCCGAGCGCGTCGGCACCGACCGCCCCACCTTCCAGGGCCGCCTGCAACGCGCCCGCATCCGTCTGCGCCAGCTCCTGATCGGCTGCCTGTCCGTCCCACCCACCTCTCGCGCGGCGGCGTAGCGCCGCGGCTTGGGCCCGCGATCGCTCGCAGATCTCCACCGCGTCCACACCTGCACCGACGCCCTCCTCCGAGGCTGGGCCGAGATCCGTCTTGCGTCACCAGAGTATTCAAGTATCATATGAAGTATGTAATCAGCCCCATCACCTCACCCGGCCCCGGCCTCCAGCCGCCCCTTCAAAGATGCGATCTACGAGCAGTTCGCGCGCATCGGTAAAGCGCTCGCGAGCCCGAAGCGGCTTGAGCTGCTCGACCTCCTCTGCCAGGGGCCGCGCACCGTCGAGGTGCTCGCCGACCAGGCCAGCCTCTCGCTCGCGAACGCCTCGCAGCACCTGAGCGTGCTCCGCGCGGCACGACTGATACAGGCCGAGAAGCGCGGCCTGTTCGTGACGTATCGCCTCGCCGAGGGGGTCGAAGGCTTCTACCTGAGCCTTCGTAGCCTCGCGGAGTCCCGTCTCGCCGAGGTGGAGGCCACGACACGCGCCTTCCTGGAGGGACGGGGCGCGATGGAGTCGGTCAACGGCGCCGAGCTGCTCGCGCGCGCGCTGTCGGGCGAAGTGACCGTGCTGGACGTGCGCCCGGTCGAGGAGTATCGGGCGGGACACCTACCTAATGCCCGCTCCGTCCCCCTGCCCGAGCTGCGCGCTCGGCTCGACGAGCTCCCGAGGGATCGCGAGGTCGTGGCGTACTGCCGCGGGCCCTACTGCGTGCTGGCCATCGAGGCGGTGCGTCTGCTTCGCGAGGAGGGATTCGTGGCCCTGCGCCTGGACACCGGCCCACCCGACTGGCGTGCGCAGGGGCTACCTGTAGAGGCGGGCCCATGAGCTACGTCACCTGGCTCGCGATCCTCTCCGTGGGCGTCGCGCTCCTGGAGCGGCTCGTGCCCGCGCGCCCCGAACAGCGCGCGCGGCGTCCGGGCCTCGGCTGGGACCTTGTGTATCTCGTGGTCAACGGACACTTGCTTGGGGTCATGCTCGCGGCGGGCTTCGCCGCGACCGTCGGGCCAGCGCTGGACGCCGTCGGGGTGTCCGCGCTGCTGGACCGGCGCTGGGTGTCGGGGTGGCCGCTCGCCGTCCAGGCCGTCGTCGCGATCCTCACGCTCGACTTCGTGCAGTGGAACGTGCATCGCCTGCTCCACGCCGTGCCCGCGCTCTGGCGCTTTCACCAGGTGCACCACTCGGTCCGCGATGGCGAGATGGACTGGATCGTCTCGTTCCGCTTCCACTGGGCCGAGGTCATCGTCTACAAGACCGTCCAGTACGTCCCGCTCGCGCTCCTCGGCTTCTCGGGGGAGGCGCTGATGGCCCACGCAGTGCTCGGCACGCTGGTCGGGCACCTGAATCATGCCAACCTCGACTGGGGACACGGCGCCTGGCGCTATGTGCTCAACAGCCCGCGGATGCACCTCTGGCATCACGACGCGGACGCGCGCGAGGTCCACAACTTCGGGATCATCCTCTCCGTCTGGGACTGGATCTTCGGGACAGCGTCGATGCCCGACCGCCCACCGCGCCGGCTCGGCTTCGAGGGGGACGCGGCCATGCCCCCTGACTTCTTCCGACGCAGCCTCTGGCCGCTCCGGCTTGGGGGCTCATGACATCGCCCACCCTCGGCCTGCGCGCCAACCTCGCGCAGTTCTCACTGCTCGTCGTCGTCAACGCCTTCGTCGGCGCCATGGTCGGGATGGAGCGGAGCATCCTGCCGCCCATCGCGGAGCAGGAATTCCACCTCGCGGCGAAGACGGCGATCCTGAGCTTCATTGTGGTCTTCGGCGTGACCAAGGCGCTGACGAACTACCTCGCGGGCAGGCTCTCAGACGTCGTGGGCCGCAAGCGCGTGCTGGTGGCCGGCTGGCTCATCGCCGTCCCGGTGCCATTTCTGCTGATGTGGGCGCCGTCCTGGGACTGGATCCTGTTCGCGAATGGGCTGCTCGGGATCAGCCAGGGGCTGACCTGGTCCACGACCGTGATCATGAAGA